>CAMTGL010000005.1 GCA_947071955.1 uncultured Plesiomonas sp. | reverse complement strand
TATGTCAATATCGGTGCGTTTGTTGATGAAGGTACAATGGTTGATACTTGGGCACCCGTCGGCTCTTGTGCGCAAATTCGTAAAAACGTACACCTGTCTGGTGGTGTAGGCATCGGTGGCGTGCTTGAACCGCTGCAAGCGAACCCAACTATCATTGAAGATAACTGCTTTATCGGCGCACGCTCAGAAGTGGTAGAAGGCGTGATTGTTGAGGAAGGCTCAGTGATCTCTATGGGCGTATTCATCGGCCAAAGCACCCGTATTTATGACCGTGAAACCGGTGAAATCCACTATGGCCGTGTACCGGCAGGTTCAGTGGTCGTCTCAGGTAGCCTGCCATCAAAATGCGGCACATACAGCTTGTATTGTGCGGTCATTGTGAAAAAAGTCGATGCGAAAACCCGTGGTAAAGTGGGCATTAATGCTCTGCTGCGCTCAATTGACGAGTAAGTAAATGACATAACACCAGTGTGCGGTTTATCGCCACTGGTGTTTTTTCCGCTATTCCGCTATTCCGCTATTCCGCTATTCCGCTATTCCGCTATTCCGCTATTCAAGCATACTGAACATAGAAACTTTTCCCCGATTAATTTCGCTCTGATCACAGCAAAAAAGCAACATATGCCGCATTCTATTAACCAGACAAGATAAACAACCCATTTTGCTGCAATAGGTGCAACATATGTACGAACATTTGAAGAATTTAGGCATTACCAACCCAGAAGAGATTGATCGCTATAGCCTGCGTCAAGAGAGTTACTGCGATATTTTGAAAATCTACTTTCAAAAGGAAAAAGGCGCGTTTTTTGCCAAAAGTGTAAAATTCAAATATCCGCGTCAGCCAAAAACAGTTCCAATTGAAGGTACTGCACAAGAGTACAAAGAGATCACCGAAATTAACCCCAATTTAGGTTATTTGATTGAAGAGCTGGATCAGATTTGTGCACGAGACAGTGCTGAACTGGATTTGAAGAAGAAGATTTTGTCTGACTTACGTCATTTAGAAAAAGTGGTTTCCCAGAAAATTGCTGAAATCGAAGCAGATCTTGAGACCTTGACCAAGCAGCGTTAAACCGTGAAAAATGTGGATTAGCGATGCATTACGCATCGTGCAGATAACAAAAAGCCTCGTGGATCACGAGGCTTTTTCATGCGATAAAGCGGAGTATTACTCGCCTTTATTTGCCGCTTGCACGTACAGCATCTCAAGAGCCAGCGTTGCCGCTGCCAGAGAAGTCAGCTCTGCGTGATCATAGGCTGGAGCCACTTCAACCACATCCATACCCACGATGTTCAGACCTTGCAGACCACGAACAATTTTCAGTGCGCGATCTGAAGTGATACCACCGATAACCGGAGTACCCGTACCTGGAGCGTGTGCCGGATCCAAACAGTCGATATCGAATGTCAGATAAACAGGCATATCACCCACAATAGATTTCACTTGAGCAACGATGTCTTCAACAGTGCGATCATTTACTTGTGGTGCATCAAGTACGGTAAAGCCGTTGTCACGGTCATACTCGGTACGGATACCAATTTGCACTGATTTGGTTGGATCAATCAGGCCTTCTTTTGGTGCGGTATAGAACATAGTACCGTGGTCAAACTCGCAGCCCCATGCATAGGTATCAGTGTGCGCATCAAAATGGATCAGCGCCATTTTACCGAAATGCTTCGCGTGAGCACGCAGCAGTGGCAGAGTCACGAAATGATCACCACCGAAAGTCAGACAACGCTTACCAGCAGCCAGCAATTTTTCAGTGTGCGCCTGCAGCGTTTCGCTCATGTCGCGTGCATCACCAAAGTTGAACACAACATCACCACAGTCAACGACTTTCAAACGATCACGGAAGTCGAAATTCCATGGAAAACGGTTATGTTCCCATGCCAGATTGGTAGACACTTGACGCATAGCACCGGCACCGTGGCGTGCACCCGCACGGCCAGAGGTTGCCATATCAAATGGGACACCGGTAATTACCCAATCAGCATCGCTGTCATATGGCATAAAGTTTAATGGCAAACGCAGGAAGCCAAATGCGTTGGAAACCAGAGACATATCTGGTTTATTACCTAAGGTGCTCATAAATACCTCAACTTAAAAAAACAGTGCGCCACGATTTTACGCGGCTGGCGACGAAGATTTTAATCTGTTGGAAGCTGTGCTTCCAGTGTTAAATCTCTTCTAAGTATGTATAACCGTAAAGACCTGCTTCAAGTTCTGACAAGTATTGCTGTTGTAACAATTCAGGCAGACCGGATGCCTGTACTTGATCACGATAGCGACCCAGCAAGGTTTCAGGATCAAGACGCACATACTCCAGCATTGTGGCTACGGTATCACCGTCACTTGAGGCATACACTTCCACATCACCATTTTCAAACACCTGCACATCCATACTGGCGGTATCGCCAAACAGATTGTGCATGTTGCCCAAAATCTCCTGATACGCACCGACCATAAAAAAGCCCAGTAATGGCGGATTTTCCGGATCATATTCCGGCATCGGCATTGTGGTCTCTACCCCATCACCGTCAATATACTGATCGATTTCACCGTCAGAGTCACAAGTGATATCCAGCAGTACAGCGCGGCGGGTTGGTGCTTCATTTAGATGCTCAAGTGGCAACACAGGGAACAGTTGATCAATGCCCCACGAGTCTGGCATTGACTGGAACAGAGAGAAGTTCACGTACAGTTTATCGGCCAGACGCTCTTGCAACTCATCAATAACAGGGCGATGAGCACGGTTTGTTGTGCTCAATAAGCTATTGATTTTAATGCACAGTGCCAGATGTAGCTGCTCAGCATAAGCGCGCTGAGACAGGTTCAACACCCCCACCGAGTATTGAGTATGCACATCAGACAGATCAAACTGACTTTCATGCAACCACGCCCGCAATGAACGCTTATCTAATGACTGACACAGCTCTTGCCACGTTTCCCACATGCTGTGCAGCACCCGTGGTGCATCCGCCGCCGGCGCTTGTGGTTCTGATGGCTCATGACGCTCAAGGCCGATAACATTCGAGACCAGAACCGCATGGTGTGCGGTTGTTGCACGGCCAGATTCAGTAATAATCAGCGGGTGTGGCAGATTATTTTGTCGGCACGCTTCACCAATGCCCCAAACAACAGTACTGGCATACTCATTCAGGCCATAGTTTACCGAGCAATCTGACTGAGTGCGGGTACCTTCATAGTCAACACCCAAACCACCGCCAACGTCAAAACACTCAATGTTAATGCCCAGCTTGTGCAACTCAACATAGAAGCGCGCACTTTCGCGTACACCCGTGGCAACATCACGAATATTGCCAAGCTGTGATCCTAAGTGGAAGTGCAAAAGCTGTAAGCTTTCAATACTGTTTGCTGCACGCAGCATCTCAACCAAACGCAATACCTGTTCGGCTGACAGGCCAAATTTCGATTTCTCGCCGCCCGATGACTGCCACTTGCCTGAACCTTGTGAAGCCAGACGTGCACGCACGCCCAAACGTGGGATCACATCCAGCTTTTTCGCCTCTTCCAGCACCAGCTGAATTTCAGAGAGTTTCTCTATCACCAGATAGACTTTGTGTCCGAGCTTTTCGCCGATCAGTGCGGTACGCACATACTCACGGTCTTTGTAGCCATTACAGACAATAATGCTACGGGTTAAACCAGCGTGGCCCAAAACGGCCATTAATTCAGCTTTGGAACCCGCTTCAAGCCCGAGTGGTTCACCCGCACTGACCAGTGATTCGATCACTCGGCGATGCTGGTTTACCTTAATCGGGTAAACCAGCATATAGTTATTTTCATAGCCAAAATCGCTGCGTGCACGCTTAAATGCCGCGTTGATAGAGCGCAAACGGTGCTGCAATATTTGCGGGAAGCAAAACAGTGTTGGCATCTGCTGCCCTTCGTTTTGCAGCTCGCGTACCAGATCGGCCAAATCAACCCGTGCCTGTGGCACATCCGGATTTGGACACACAGTAACATGCCCCAGTTCATTGACATCAAAATACCCACCGCCCCAATGAGCAACGTTATACGTGCGTAGAGCTTTAACGGCTGTACGGTTCGGCATCGTATTTTCCTTTATCTGGTGTGAAGTGACATTGTGGCTCACCGTAGTGGCGTGCTCGACCAAAATATCTGTCATTGCTTTCTAACCCTTGCATGACAGTTTAACGGCATCCAGCACATACTGCTGAAAATTCAGGCAGCGCTGGGTTGGAGTCACGGGGAAATCCCCCCGCGGGGTTTGAAATCATCACCAATATCTGAATTCTGCACGTAATACGTCGCACAACTGCATAAAACAGCATGTGTGGCATTAATGACAATCAATACAGATCAAATGAAAAAAGATCACTACGCAGCGTATCGCTTTTGTGATTTTTCCAGCGGCCATACTACGGGCTGCTGCGTGCGCAGGATGAAAACGATAAGAGAAGAAAAGAAAGTTCGCAGAGGAGTTCGGGTGTGAATAAGCACAAGGGGCGATAAAGAACAGAACAAGAACCCAGTACGCCGCATAAAAGAAGCAACGTTGCGTGATAAATCAGGCAATAGCCAAGATGAGTGCATGTTCACGATCTCCATTCATCCTTGAGTGCTTCTGTATAACCACAGGTCCCAAGGGGTAAAACCACCTCTTGCTTACGCATTTGGTTAATAAAATAAACGCAGTACTATTTAGCGTAGAACCGCTGCCTGCCTTATACCATGCCATATCTGTACGCGTAATAAAATCGGTCAGAATGCGCCGCGATTTATACCGAGATCTGCGTCTAAATGCAAAGCGAAATTTTGCTAGAAATGCCGCTGTAATCACAAGAAACGATTTGCAAAAAAATTTGCTAGCAATACCGTCGGGGGGAATTTAGAATAGCCATCCAGATGTGGATACATCCACAAGAGACTGCTTGTGGATATGTCTACACATGACAACGGGCAACTTTTTTTACTTTTTTGATTTTTCGGAGCTTGGCATCTTATGACAAGACACCTGTTTACCTCGGAATCCGTTTCCGAAGGGCATCCTGATAAAATTGCTGACCAGATTTCTGACGCCGTACTGGACGCCATTCTGAAGCAAGATCCTAAAGCACGCGTGGCTTGTGAAACCTACGTTAAAACCGGCATGGTACTGATTGGCGGTGAGATCACCACCACAGCATGGGTTGATGTGGAAGAGCTGGCGCGTAAAACGGTATGCGATATCGGCTATACCAGCTCACAAATGGGTTTTGATGCAAACTCTTGTGCTGTGTTAAGTGCAATCGGTAAGCAATCTCCTGATATTAATCAAGGGGTTGACCGTTTAGATCCGCTAGAGCAAGGCGCAGGCGACCAAGGTCTGATGTTTGGTTATGCCAGCAATGAAACTGATGTGCTGATGCCTGCCCCTATCACTTACGCACACCGTTTAATGGAGCGTCAGGCTCAAGTGCGTAAAGACGGAACTCTGCCGTGGCTACGCCCTGATGCAAAGAGCCAAGTGACCTTCAAGTATGAAGATAACAAGGTTGTCGGCATTGATGCAGTGGTATTGTCAACACAGCACAGCGAGTCTATCGGCCACAAAGAGCTGCAAGAAGCGGTGATGGAAACCATCATCAAGCCAGTACTGCCTGCCGAGTGGTTGTCAAAAGAGACCAAATACTTCATCAACCCAACGGGCCGTTTTGTTATCGGTGGACCAATGGGCGATTGCGGTCTGACTGGCCGTAAAATTATTGTAGATACCTACGGTGGTGCAGCACGTCACGGTGGCGGCGCATTCTCAGGTAAAGATCCGTCAAAAGTTGACCGTTCTGCCGCTTACGCTGCACGCTATGTTGCTAAAAATATCGTTGCTGCGGGCTTAGCTGATCGCTGTGAAATTCAGGTTTCTTATGCTATCGGTGTGGCTGAACCTACTTCCATCATGGTGGAAACCTTCGGCACAGCAAAAGTGGCTGAAGAGCTGCTGATTACGCTGGTCCGTGAGTTCTTTGATCTGCGCCCATATGGTCTGATCAAGATGCTGGATCTTATCCAGCCAATCTACCAGAAAACAGCAGCATACGGCCACTTTGGTCGTGAAGAGTTCCCGTGGGAAGCAACAGACAAAGCCGATGCGCTGCGTGAAGCTGCGGGTCTGAAATAAGTCAGACAGTGGTCATTCCTACAGTGCTGTGATAGGCTTTTTGCCGTTACTGCGTTAACACTCTCGAAACCGGGTCATGTGCCCGGTTTTTTTATTATCTGTCTGATTTGATACGTAGCGATTGCCATGACTGCCCGCACTTTTGCCGTTCCCATAGCGCTGCAGCAGCAGGTTTTACAACGGTTGCAAGGCTGTATTGCACTGGCCGAACAGCAGTTGGATTATGCTATTCCAATGCCTGTGCTCAATTATCGTCAGCGCGGAATGACAGCAGGCAGTGCACATTTACAGCAATGGGAAATTAGGCTCAATCCGGTGTTGTTGGCCGAAAATGGGCAGACCTTTATTGATGAAGTGATCCCACATGAAGTTGCTCATTTACTGGTGCATTTGCATTTTGTTCAGCGCAATGTAGGGCAAGAGCGTACGCCTACAAATACCCGTTGCCGAACCAGAGTCTCCCCACACGGACAAGAGTGGCGCTGGATGATGCAAACCATTTTAGGGCAACCAGCAAAACGCACGCACAGCTTTAACGTCAGCTCGCTACGCGGAGCTACATTCCCTTATCAATGCAGTTGTCAGCAACATGCGCTGACGGTACGCCGTCATAACCGTATTTTGCGGCAGCAAACACAATATCGTTGCGTACACTGTGGTGAAATTCTAACGCCACTTGCCTGACTATCAGCTACGATCAATATCAGGTTCTACCCAAAACAATAAGACACAGGTTTATGATTATGCTGCGCCACATCGTAGGTTACTCTCTTTTTGTTCTTCCTATTCTGATCTCACCGGCACAGGCGGCAACCACTGCGCCACAGACATTTCGTCAGGCCAAAGTCGTCGCGGCAGAGATTGCGCGTGAACACCCGTACACATTTTATTGCGATGCCCCTATCCGCTGGCAGGGGAAAAAAATGGTGCCAGATCTGAATGCTATCGGCTATCAGGTGCGCAAAAATGAGAACCGAGCCAGCCGTATTGAGTGGGAGCACGTTGTTCCGGCTTGGGAGTTTGGTCATCAACTGCAATGCTGGCAAGACGGCGGGCGTAAAGCTTGTGAAAATGATACCCGTTTTAGAAAAATGGAGTCAGATCTGCATAACTTGCAGCCATCCATTGGTGAGCTCAACGGTGATCGCAGTAATTTCCAGTATTCGCAGTGGAATGGTGGCGAAGGCCAGTATGGTCAATGTGATATGAAGGTTGATTTTAAAGCTAAGCAAGCAGAGCCGCCAGTTCGAGCACGCGGTGCGATTGCCCGAACCTATTTCTATATGCGTGATCAGTACGATCTGCGTCTATCCCGCCAGCAAACCCAACTGATGACCGCATGGGATAAAACCTATCCGGTCACTGACTGGGAGTGCAAACGCGATAATCTGATTGCGAAAAAACAGGGCAACCACAATGAGTATGTTCAAAAAGCGTGCCTACAAGCCGCTAAAGCCCAGAACTAAACACGAAACAAAATAGACAACTCTTATAAATAAATATATTGAATCAGTGCTGAAAATGAGCCATTCATCGTTAAAATGAATGGCTCAATAAACTGATTTACCCAGTTACAGCAATTTTAGCACTCCACTGCTGACCACTGGCCATCAGTAACGGCAGTTGTGCTAACTTCTCTTGCCATTGTGGCTGCTTATCGATGGGTAAGCGGCTATAGAGCGCTAAAATGATGTCAATACGGCGTTCAAGCTGTGCCATTTGCCGAGAAACATCTTGTGCATTTGGCTGCAATAACCAGCGTTGCCACTCTTTATGCCACGCAAAAAAGTGGTTATTCAAACGAGTTTCTGTGTCATCAGGCAGAAGAATATGCTGTACCAGAGGGAACAGTAATGACACCCCCAAACACGCCCAGCACATCACAAAAAAACGCTGCACATACAGCTCACTTGGAATGTAGTTATTACTGCCTGAGTTGATCATTACTGACATTAACAACCCGACTACCGCCAATAAGCGGTTTGTACCGTGTAACAGCCATGCAAGTGGCAGGTATACAACAGCCAGCATGATAATTAGCCCAGTGTCAGAGCCTACTTGCGGCATAACCACCACAAAGATAGGAAACAGCACAATACTGCCAATAAATAGGGGTAATAAAAATAACCGAGTAGGTACTTTCTCTGCATACTGCGATACCAGTAAAATAGCACAGCCAAGTAGCACCACTAAGTTTCCGCCAGGCCAGCCGGTATAACGCCAGATACCCAGGCTAAATGCACATACCAACCCAACAGCAAAAGCACTTAATAGCGGTGAGTCTGTGCCCGCCCTCAATAGACGGTTTTGCCATTGCCAGCGCAATAAACTCTTTGAACAACTCTTACCCGATACCAACTGCTCAGCATCTTGCTGGATTAAATCGAGTAATGAACCTGATCTTAAAGTATACGGTGCTGCTGGTAACGGTTGTTCATCATGTAGCGCCTGAATCAATGCCGCTACCCATACCAGCTCGCCGGATGCCGGCACCGGATATTTTATCCGCCATGCATAGAGATGACGTGCCAATTGCTCAACTCCGTATAACGTGCCGATTGCCCGTTTTTGTGGATCATGCAGCACACGGTAATCGCCATAATTGCGTGATAACCGAAAACGCAGAGCACGCAGATCACCGAGCAGCGCGAAAAAGTGTTTTGACACTTGTGCCGGAGGTTCATTCAACCATTGTTGCAGTGAATGTAGCAGCGCCTTTTGCTGCTCCCGATGGCTATTTCCCACTTCCAACGGCCATAATACATGGAACACATAGATAGTGGTCGCACCGATAAAGACACAGCCGATACGATCAACCATGACACTAAATGAGCTTTCTGGATCTAAAATCGCGTAGCTGATCATGAGTAGTAAGCCCACCATCACCCAACGCCAGAAATCTTGCCAGGCAAAATGGACCAAACTGGCATAAGCCAACACAACGATGCTAAAACTACACACCGTAATCAGAAGCATTGGCTCTTGAATGAAGTTCCAGACAATAAAAAAACCCCACACCACACCGATAACGGTTCCGATAATACGCTGCCACCAGCGCATTTGTGCCTCACCAACAGTACTTGCCTCAACCATAAGCACACTGGTTGGTGCCCATAACGGGTTGTGCATCCCTAACCCCAGCACCAAAAACAGGCTTAAAATTAGCGCAAATGTCAGACGTAGCGATCGCAAAAAACGGTGCTGGTTCATTGTTTATTGCTCTATTTTCAGGTTCACCGTGGCGGTCAAACCAGGTAGAATTTGCAACCCTTCCGGACGCTGATCAAAGACCACTTTAACCGGAATATTTTGTGCCAGGCGCACCCAGTCAAACACTTTAGGCAGATTAGGGATCAAGCTATTTGCACTGCCCATATCCTGCGGATTAAGCGCGCGACCAATACTCTCTACATGCCCTGGGATAGCGCGGTTTCCGTAAGCCATAAGGGTAATATCAGCCTGCATGCCGGGTTTGATTTTCGCCAGATCGGTTTCAGAAAAGGCCCCTTCAACCCACATATGCTCGGCATCAACTTGTGCAATAACCGGTTTCCCCGCCTGGGCAAAGTCACCCGCGTGAATATTTACAGATGATACAAACCCGTCGGCAACGGCATACAAACTGGTACGATCCAAATCGAGTTGTGCTTTTGCCAGTGCCACACGCGCAGCCTGCAATAAGGTGTTATTTTTACCCACGATACCCAATTGAGCCTGGGCTTGAGCTTGTTTACTGCGAGCGGCTTGTAAATCAGACAGGGCGATATTGACATCACGCTGGGCTTGATCGTAACTGCTTTGTGACAGTGTTTTTTGCTGCCACAAACGCTGAACCCGCGATAAATCTTTTTGTGCATATTGATAACGGGTTTGTGCAGCTTCCACACTCGCCCGCGCGTTATTCACCCCTTCCTGAAGCTGCTGAACTTGCTGTTGTGCACTTGCCAGATCAACCTGCGCTTTATCCACCGCCAACTGATATGGGCGCGAGTCAATACGCAGCAGTAACTGCCCTTTGGTGATCGGCTGGTTATCCGTCACCGCCACCTCAACAATCGCGCCGTTTACTTCCGGCGCTAATGAGACAATATTGGCACGGACAACCGCATGACGGGTCTGTGGTGAGCTAGTGTGGTACTTATAAGCCCCCACGATCACCAGCAGCGCAACCGCAATAACTCCGAACGAAACAAAAACCTTACGGCGACGGATATCTACAGACATAATCACTTCTTATATTATTTGTTGAATGAGACTCACCTGCGGATCAGGCTTATTGATACAGTAAACTGAACAGCGCCAGCAGCGCACAACCGCTGACCCAGAGCACTAAACGGGGATGCCACACATGGCGTAACCACTGGCGGCGTGAAATAACGCGAATCAACAAAGACATAGTGATAAATGCCAGTAAACCAAGCACTACCAAGCGTGGAATATAGATGTCAAAAAACACCACGTCATGAGCAAGAAATGTATTATCAAAAAACAGACTCATAGGGGATCACTTGTACTCGTTAACTCATGTTCAATACCGGTCAATACCCGCTGTAACTGCTTCACTACTGCACCAAAATGTGCCGTTTCAAAATCAGTTAAGCCGCGATCAACCCGTTGTAAATACAATGGTAATTCAGTAGCCATAAACGCATGCCCAACAGGCGTCAGATGTACATAAACAGAACGGCGATCATCAGGATTCACTTGCCGCTCAATCATGCCCTGCCCCTCTAAAATACCCAGCTGCTTGGTGATAGATGCACGCGCTACCCCCAGAATTTCAGCTAAATCACTCGGTAAAAGAGCCTGTTCCGGCGAGACGAAAAGCACGCGCAAAATGTAAAAACGCCCTGCCTGCTGTCCAGATAATTCGGCTATCTGTAATAAGCCTAGACGTAATTTGTCGATCTCTTCAAAAAAATCTATTGATAAGCGGATACGCTCTAGATCCAGTGTCGGAAGGTATTTCTCACAATAATTTAATGTTAAACGATGTTGTGTTGTCACGCGCTCACCTCACAATAAGCCCTTTGCAGGTATACATTATAGTATGCCGCAATATTGGCCTGATGATGCCCAATGCAACAAAGTTCACACAGCTTGTTGGTTTGGATTATAGTTAGCCAGCTAACTAACAGCAAGATCTAGATCACACAAAAACAAGTTTTGATACAAAGCAGCAGCGCCCCAAGAGGCATGTTAAGATGACCATATAATTGACTACTACATATCACTAGTGACCTATGCGCATACCACGTATTTATCACCCTCATCATATAGAGATCGGGCAGACTGTCGCACTGTCAGAAGATGCAGCCAACCATGTCGGACGCGTACTGCGCATGCGAGTTGGCGATCAACTCGCGCTGTTTGATGGCAGCAATCAGGTGTTCAGTGCCAGCATCACCGAAAACAGCAAAAAACAGGTGCAGGTGAATATCACCGCTCAACACGCTGATAACCGCGAATCTCCTTTGCAACTGCACCTTGGGCAGGTGATCTCACGCGGTGAAAAAATGGAGTTCACCATTCAAAAATCGGTCGAGCTGGGCGTGAACGTGATCACGCCGCTGATTTCTGAGCGCTGCGGCGTGAAACTCGATGCCGAGCGGATGGAGAAAAAAATCCAGCAGTGGCAAAAAATTGCGATTGCTGCCTGTGAACAGTGCGGACGCAATACCCTACCGCTAATTCGCCCACTGATGAAACTTGAACAGTGGTGTGCCGAGGAAGATGGCAGCTTAAAGCTAAATTTACACCCGCGCGCACGCTACAGCATTAATACACTGCCTGCGCTGCCGCCTGCCGGTGTACGTTTGCTGATTGGTCCCGAAGGTGGGTTATCGGCAGAGGAGATAGGCATGACAGAGACCTATCATTTTACCGAAACGCTGCTCGGCCCACGGGTATTACGCACAGAAACTGCGGCGCTTACCGCGATTACCGCACTACAAGTTCGCTTTGGCGACCTCGGTTAAGTTAAGGAGTACATATGATTAAGTTGGGTATCGTGATGGACCCGATTGCGGACATCAACATCAAAAAAGACTCTAGCTTTGCGATGCTGCAAGAAGCACAAGCACGCGGTTATCAGCTGCACTATATGGAAATGGCAGACCTCTATTTAGAGAGCGGCGAAGCCAAAGCTCGCACCCGCACGCTGACCGTACAAAACGATAAACAGCACTGGTATGATTTTGGTACTGAGCAACAGATCTCTCTGGGCGATCTTGATGTTATTTTGATGCGTAAAGACCCGCCGTTTGATACCGAATACATCTACGCCACCTATATTCTCGAACGCGCCGAAGAGACGGGTACGCTGATTGTCAATAAGCCACAAAGCCTGCGCGATTGTAACGAAAAACTATTCACCGCCTGGTTTCCTGAACTCACGCCGACCACGCTGGTTAGCCGCAGCGCTGACATGATCCGCACCTTCCATCAAAAGCATGGCGATATTATTCTCAAGCCGCTTGATGGTATGGGTGGAACATCTATTTTCCGTGTGAAAGAGAACGATCCTAATCTGTCAGTGATTATCGAAACCCTGACCCACTATGAGCAAAACTACTGCATGGCACAGACCTTTGTGCCGGCCATTACTGACGGTGACAAACGAATTTTAGTGGTAGATGGTGAGCCAGTTCCGTACTGCTTGGCCCGTATCCCTAAACAGGGTGAAACACGCGGAAATCTGGCAGCCGGTGGCCGTGGCGAAGCACGCCCACTGACCGAATCAGACTGGCATATCGCCCAGACTGTGGCACCGATTTTAAAGCAAAAAGGGCTGATTTTTGTTGGTATTGACGTTATCGGCGATAAACTCACCGAAATCAACGTCACCAGCCCGACCTGTATCCGCGAAATTGAAGCGGCGTTTCCGGTCTCGATTACCGCAATGTTGATGGATGCTATCGAAGCCCGCATCGCGCAATAATCTGCATAACCATGGCTAACAACCTGCGTAATAGCTGCAAAAATGCCACTTAAATGCAGGGAGCATCAGGCGAAATGAGTTAGACTCTTCGCCTGATCTCAACCCTGAATCATCACCAGACAGGTGACTTACTCACCACAGCACGGCATACTGCACGCTGTTTTGACTACAAGCGAACCCGACAAACAATGAACTTGCAGAACCATTTTCTTGTTGCCATGCCGGGCATGCAAGACCCGTTTTTCAAAAAATCCGTTATTTATATCTGTGAGCATTCAGAAACTGACGGCGCAATGGGCATTGCCCTAACTCGTACCGCAGAGATGACCATTGAAGAGATGCTAACGCAGATTGATATCACGCCTGAACCGCGCGATATCAATAAACGGCTCGACAAACAAGTGCTCGCCGGTGGGCCAATAGCGCCTGATCGCGGATTTATCCTGCATACACCATGTGATAAATTTGACTCTAGTTTGCAGCTTGCCCCTGAAGTGATGATTACCACTTCAGGTGATATTTTGCACACACTCGGAACAGCCGCACAGCCAGAGAACGTACTGGTTGCCGTAGGTTATGCCGGCTGGGATAAAGATCAGCTCGAAGCCGAGATCAAAGAAAACGCATGGCTGATTGTTGATGCTGACCCCGATATTTTGTTTAACACCCCGATCAGTGAGCGCTGGCAAACCACCGCCAAAAAACTGGGTATTGATATTCGCCAGATAGCACCACAAGCAGGTCACGCATGAGCCGTACAATGATGGCATTTGATTTCGGCACTAAAAGTATCGGTGTTGCAATCGGGCAAGAGATTACCGCCACCGCAAGGCCGATAGCTTCGCTCAAAGCCCGCGACGGAATTCCAGACTGGACGCAGGTAGAAAAACTGCTCAAAGAGTGGAAACCTGATTTGGTGGTGGTCGGCTTACCCCTGAATATGGATGGCACAGAACAGCCAGTGACTGCACTTGCCCGCAAATTTGCTAACCGGATCCATGGCCGATTTGGGCAGGCTATCGCATTGCATGATGAACGGTTATCAACCGTTGAGGCTCGCTCACACCTGTTTTCACACGGCGGTTACCGCGCACTTGATAAAGGCCGCGTTGATGCCACCTCTGCCAGCGTCATTTTAGAGAGCTGGTTTGAGCAAAATTTGGGGTAATCCCCCATCCAACAGCGCCCCTTCCCGATAAGCCACTGCCCCTATCCCCAGTGGCTTAAAACCCAATCCGGTTATCCCAAATCAACGGTAACGTTATCAAAGGTATTTTGCGAAAAATCTTCATCACCGTTACTGCGGATCTGCAAGCGTAAATCATTGGCTGACTCAGCATAGTGAATGGCATCGGTATAACTGATAAGCCCGCGGCGATACAGCTCATACAGTGATTGATCAAACGTACACATGCCAATCTCACTGTTGCGCGCCATGACCTCTCGCAGCTCAAACAGCTGATTTTTGCGCAGCAAGTCGGTCACCCGTGGTGTATTGATCAAAATCTCATGCACCAGCAAGCGCTTTCCCTGCACAATTCCTGGTACTAACTGCTGGCCAATAATCGCCCGCAGGTTATTGGATAAATCAAACAAAAATGCTTCACGGCTGCTTTCAGGGATCATATGCACCATTCGCTCTAATGCTTGGCTAGCATTGTTTGCATGTAACGTGGCAATACACAAATGGCCCGTCTCAGAAAATGAGACCGCATGCTGTAGAGTATCGCGCGCCCGAATCTCCCCCACTTGAATCACATCTGGAGCTTGACGCAGTGCATTTTTGAGCGCAATTTCATAGCTCTCGGTATCCATCCCAACTTCGCGCTGAGTAATCAAACAGCGCTTATTCGGGTGGATAAACTCTATCGGGTCTTCAACCGTTAAAATATGCGCTTGATCATACTGATTACGGTAGCCCAGCATCGCCGCCAGTGTGGTTGTTTTACCGCTGCCGGTTGCGCCCACCACCAAAATTAACCCCTTACGGGTCATCGCCAACTCACCGACTAATGGCGGTAAACCTAACTCATCAATCGTCGGAATATCGGTGCGGATATGACGAATGACCATACCCGGCAACTCACGCTGCCAAAACCCTGAAACACGAAAACGGCCAAATGGCCGAACCAGCGCCATATTGCCCTCTTTCAAGCGGCAATACTCCAAAAACCGGTCGGGCCCCATTGCTGCTCCCACCAGCTCGGTCACCGTATTAATATCCAGCGGATCACCGTAGGCATTCAACTCATGGTTGATTCGCAATTGCGCGGCAACATCAACGGAAATGTACAGATCTGATGCCCCGCAGCGCAGCATCTCTTGCAGTAAATCATCCAGCGAAACCATGCCCCATCACTCCCGCGCTGCTGTTGTTATAACTGCCGCTGTTGCCGTTATTGATGCCATCCATCATGGAGTTCATCTTGCGCTGTGCCTCTTCTTGACGAATAACACCTTGGCTGACCAACGTGGTTAACGCCTGCTCGAGCGTTTGCATGCCTTGCCGCGAGCTAGTTTGCAAAATCGAGTAAATCTGATGGATTTTATCTTCACGGATCAGGTTACGAATGGCCGGAGTTCCTAGCATGATTTCATGCGCTGCAACTCGACCACCGCCCTCTTTGCGCAGCAATACTTGTGAAATCACCGCTTTTAGTGATTCAGACAACATCGCCCGTACCATATCTTTTTCCGCACCAGGGAATACATCCACAATACGGTCAATGGTTTTAGCGGCGGAACTGGTATGCAGCGTACCAAACACCAGATGTCCGGTTTCAGCTGCAGTTAAGGCTAAACGGATGGTTTCCAGATCACGTAACTCCCCCACTAAAATAACATCAGGGTCTTCACGCAGCGCCGAGCGCAACGCGGCACTGAAACTGTGGGTGTGCCGATGCACCTCACGCTGATTAACCAAACATTTATTACTGGTATGAATAAACTCTATCGGGTCTTCAATGGTGAGCACATGGTGGTGTTGATTCTGATTCACATAATTGACCATCGCCGCCAGTGTGGTTGACTTACCCGAACCGGTAGGGCCGGTGACCAATACCAAGCCACGCGGCTGCATGGCAATATTCCGAAACACTTCAGGCGCGTTTAATTGGTCTAATGTTGGTATATCTGTGGGAATAGTACGAAGAGCGGCCGCAATGCCGCGCTGCTGCTGGTAGGCATTGACCCGAAAACGGCCAATACCGGCCAGTTCAAATGAGAAATCAAGCTCCATCTCGGTTTCGAAATCTCGGCGCTGCACATCATTCATAATGTCATACACCAGACGACGCACTTCGCGCCCGTCGAGAGAAGGCATATTAACGCGACGCACTTCACCATCAACACGAATCAACGGCGGATTACCCGCAGAAAGGTGCAGATCCGAGGCATTATGCTTTACACTAAAAGCCAACAGTTCTGTGATATCCATTTCATTTCCTTGAAAACAATAGCATGCGAAATATTAAAGAAAACCTACACGCGATGAATCAACAAATTGCCGCTACCGCTGTAAAATGCGAGCGGTCTCCAGAATCTGTCACGCTGCTGGCGGTGAGTAAAACCAAACCCGTGAGTGCGGTACAAGAAGCCATTGCAGCCGGACAGCGGGCATTTGGTGAAAATTATGTGCAAGAGGGGGTGGATAAAATCACTTTCTTTGCCACCGAACCTGAGGGAGCAGAGCTTGTCTGGCACTTTATCGGCCCACTACAAAGTAACAAAAGCCGTTTGGTGGCCGAAAATTTTGACTGGATGCATACCGTTGATCGCGCAAAAATCGCTCAACGCCTGAACGAACAGCGGCCTGCCGACAAAGCGCCGTTAAATGTGCTGATTCAGGTCAATGTTAGCCAGCAAGCGAGTAAATCAGGGGTCGATTTCGCCCAAATTCAGCCATTGGCCGATCTGATCGCCACACTGCCGCACTTACAACTGCGTGGGCTGATGACTATTCCTGAAGAAACGGCCACCTATGATGAGCAATATGCTGAATTTGCCCGTTTACAGGCAGCATTTGAACAGCTAAAGCTGACTCATCCAGAGGTCGATACACTCTCTATGGGAATGAGCGGTGATCTTGATGCTGCCATTGCAGCAGGCAGCACGCTAGTTCGTATTGGTACTGCAATTTTTGGTGCCAGAGAGTATCTGGTATAGGTTAGCTAACATCCGTTATTCAGTACGCGTCATTCGGCATGCTTTATGCGGTCATGCCTTATGCGGTATAAACACAAAAACCGGTTGTCCGCCGCTATACCGCTGCCACGCCATACTAAAGCATAAAAAAACAAGGAGTCATCAAAATGACAAAGGAACAGGATTATCCACACATTGCATTTTTAGGCGCAGGCAATATGGCGCAGGCGATCATTGCAGGGCTATGTAAAGCCGGTTATCCACCTCAAGCCATTTGTGCCACCAATCGAACTGCACAAACGCGCCACCAGTTAGGTGAGCGTTATGGTATTCGAACCGATACTTCAAACCTTGATGCGGCCAGCAATGCACAAGTGGTGGTGTTAGGCGTAAAACCGCAAAATATGGCCGAAGCGTTAATCACTTTGCATGATCTGGATATGCGCGGAAAACTGGTCATTTCACTGGCTGCAGGTGTCTCTATCGCGCGCCTGCAACAACTGCTTCCTAGCGCGCAACGCATTATTCGGGTGATGCCAAACACGCCGGCACTGCTCGGTGCGGGCATGAGTGGTTTATATGCGGGAGCGGCCGTTACCGCTGCCGACCGCACATATGCCGAACAACTGCTGGGCGCGGTTGGAAAAATTTGCTGGCTAGCGGCTGAGAGCGACATTAACAGTGTGATTGCTGCATCAGGCAGTGCTCCTGCGTACTTTTTCTTATTTATGCAGGCGATGCAGGCCGAAGCACAGCAAATGGGATGCTCACCTGAAATAGCACGCTTACTGGTACAGCAGGCAGCACTGGGGGCGGCACGTATGGTTGATGAAAATCCTCAGCTATCACTTGAAGCCTTGCGAGCACAAGTCACCTCTAAAGGTGGCACAACGGCTGAGGCAATTCGGGTATTTAACGAAGAACATTTGGCAGAAACTGTTGCCAAAGCTATGCAAGCCGCGGTAAAACGCGCACAGGAAATGGAAAAACTATTTTAATTATCTTAACTGCAAGGCGTAGCGATGCAATCTTTAACTTTTTTGCTCAGTACCTTTATTGATTTGTACGTGTTTATTCTGCTGCTGCGCGTCTGGATGCAGGCGGCACGCGTTGATTTTTATAACCCGTTTTCACAGTTTGTTGTCAAAGCAACTCAACCCGTTGTTGCACCACTACGACGCCTCATTCCGGGTATCGGTGGCTGGGATATCGCGACTCTGCTACTGGTAGTGGTTATTCAAATCATCAAATTCCCGCTGATTGCCGTTGTGCAAACCGGTGCGGCATTCTGGAGTTCAGGCTATCTGCTGCTTGGTCTGCTGGCAACGGTAAAAGCCATCGGTAAGATGATCTTCTGGGTGTTGCTGATCCGCGCACTGCTGAGCTGGGTAAGCCAAGGCCGCAGCCCGATGGACTACGTGCTGTTCCAGCTCACTGAGCCTCTGCTTGCCCCACTGCGCCGAATTTTACCACCAATGGGTGGGTTGGATCTGTCGGTCATGCTGCTGTCAATTATCCTGATTGCACTGAACTATCTGGGTACTGATGTGTTCGGCTTCATCTGGCTGCAACTGTGAGTACAGCACCACTCGCTGCGGTACAGCAGGATATCCACAATGAGGCGCTGATTTTGCGCCTCTATATTCAGCCGAAAGCCAGCCGTGACCAGATAGTCGGGCTGCACGGTGAAGAGCTAAAAATTGCGATCACCGCCCCGCCCGTTGATGGAAAAGCCAATGCGCATCTCACCAAGTTTTTATCGAAACAGTTTCGCGTAGCCAAAGGGCAAATTTGTATCGAAAAAGGCGAACTTGGCCGGCATAAGCAGGTCAGAATAGCGCAGCCGCAGCAGATCCCCCCAGAGATAGAAAAACTGCTACTCTCTGACTGAGTATTTGTTGATGGTTGACTAAACCCATCGGTGACTAAAACTGCCGACTACTCATAATGCACGTGTTTCACGGAGGAAACAGATGCTGATTTCACCCAAACTCACCACTGACTGCCGTATACATCACAACAGCACAAGTACTGGCGTATTACAAAGAGTACGCCAAGTTATCAGTCGACTACTGTACGTTGTGTTTGCCAGTACGCTACTATTCGTTGGTTCGATTGCCCATGCCGAGCAACAGCAGCAAATCGGCGGCCTTGAAGTGCATTACAGCGCCTTTCCCTCAACATTGCTTAGTCCAGCGATTGCCACCCAATACGGTCTGACCCGCAGCGCCTACCGTATTATTCTCAATGTAACGGCACTTGATCCCAATAAAGCGGGAAAACCGGCACAAGCCATTGCGCTAACCGGTACGGTACAAAATCTGATCGGTAATACCCGTGAACTGAATTTTCGCAGCATCCAAGAAGGTGAAGCACACTACTATCTGGCAGAAATTCCGGTCGTCAACGAAGAGACTTACCGCTTCTCACTGCAAATCAACCGTCCAAAAAACAGCCAAGAAACATTCAGCGGCGGTACATTACAATTCCAGCAGACCTTCTATACTGATCAATAACCGTTTTCTTCACCAACAATAGCTGACAGTCGGCCTGCGGCGCGTTACCCTTTCTGGAATCAATTTTTCAGTCAGAATACAGGATTTTGTGATGCAAAAAGTGGTATTAGCAACCGGTAATCAGGGCAAAGTACGTGAAATGGCCGATCTGCTGGCCAGCTTCGGTCTGGATGTCATCGCACAAAGCGAGTTTGGCATAGAGTCTGCTGATGAAACGGGCCTGACATTTATCGAAAATGCCATTTTAAAAGCACGCCACGCCAGTCGCCTGACCGGATTACCGGCAATTGCCGATGACTCCGGCCTTGCCGTGGATGTACTCGGCGGTGCTCCGGGGCTGTATTCAGCACGTTATGCCGGTGAACATGCCAGTGATACTGACAACCTGAACAAGCTGCTGACAGTGATGGCCGATGTTCCAGACGCTGAACGACGTGCCCGTTTTCACTGCGTGCTGGTCTATCTGCGCCATGCAGAAGACCCAACACCGCTGGTGTGCCATGGTCAGTGGGAAGGCGTTATTACCCAGCAAGCTGCCGGACAGGGTGGTTTTGGTTACGATCCGATCTTCTTTATCCCAGAATTAGGCTGTACGTCTGCTGAACTGCCTGCTGAACAGAAAAAAGCGGTTTCGCACCGTGCAAAGGCACTGCAAAAACTACGGGAAGCCATGGCTCATGCTTGAGTTACCTCCGCTCAGTTTGTATATCCATATTCCGTGGTGCGTGCAGAAATGCCCGTACTGTGATTTTAACTCGCACGCTCTCAAAGAGGGGTTGCCAGAAGCTGAATACATCGAGCACCTGCTCAATGATCTGCGCGCAGATTTACCGCTGGCAGGCGGGCGCACAGTGAGCACTATTTTTATCGGTGGTGGTACTCCAAGCCTGCTGTCAGCCGAAGCGATGCAACAACTACTCGACGGTGTGCGAGCGCTGATTCCGGTCGCCCCTGATGCCGAAATTACCATGGAAGCCAATCCCGGAACGGTAGAAGCGGATCGTTTCACCGGTTATCAGCAGGCCGGCATCAACCGTATCTCTATCGGTGTACAAAGCTTTTCCAGTGAAAAGCTGCAACGTCTTGGGCGGATACACGGGCCGGAAGAGGCAGTGCGAGCGGCAACACTGGCCACCCAACTGGGGCTGCGCAGCTTTAACCTTGATCTTATGCATGGCCTGCCCGACCAGACCCTTGAAGAGGCGCTGAGTGATCTGCAACGCGCTATCAGTCTCGCTCCACCACATATTTCGTGGTATCAATTGACCATTGAGCCTAACACGCTGTTTAACTCACGCCCGCCAACACTGCCGGATGAGGACATGCTGTGGATGATTTTCGAACAGGGCCATGCTTTACTGACGGCAGCAGGTTACGAGCAGTACGAGATCTCTGCCTATGCCAAACCGGGGTACCAGTGTCAGCACAACCTGAACTACTGGCGTTTTGGTGACTACATTGGCATTGGCTGTGGCGCACACGGAAAGTTTACCTTTGATGATGGCCGTATATTGCGCACAGTAAAAACACGGCATCCACGCGGTTACATGCAAGGCCGTTATGTTGATAACCACAGCCCAGTACCGGAAAATGATCGGCCATTTGAGTTTTTCATGAACCGTTTCCGGTTGCTTGAGCCCGCACCACGCGCTGATTTCCCACTGTTCACGGGTCTGAGTGAACAGAGTGTACGTCCGGCACTTGATCAGGCGATCCGCTCAGGTTATATCATTGAAACTGACAGTACATGGCAGCTCACCGAGCACGGTAAGTTGTTTTTAAACTCACTGTTAGAGCTGTTTTTGATGCCTGATGAAATTTAGTTTATCAATCAATGGCCAAGTAATAAGCCTGATACGCACGTCAAGTGCCGTATCAGGCTTGCCCTCACACCCTAGCAATTAACTCCCCCATCCGAAACAGGCAATAATCCCCTTCCGGAATTGGCTGCCACACCTCATCGTGAGTAAGCGGCAGTGTTGCTATTAGGGTGACAACATCGTTCGCCGTTGTCTCTTGCTGAAAGTCGATCACCACATCTTCATCGAGCAGTGTAGCTCGGCCAAATGGTGCGCGGCGAGTCAGCCAGTGTAAGCGAGTTGAGCAAAAGGCCATCACAAACTCGCCGTCAGAGAGCAGCATATTAAACACGCCGAGACCTTTTAACTGCTCGCATAACGTCGCGATATATGCAAACAACGCAGGCCACTGGTTAAATGCCGGATCTGCCGGTGAATCAGCACCCACAGCCGAGGCATAGCGCAATTCAAGCTGATTAAGCAGCCAGCAAAATGCATACTCGCTATCAGTATCACCAACCGGTCGGTGGCGGCCGGTCGGCAATTGCGCAAAATCGGTCAACTGCCCGTTGTGGGCATAAGTCCAGTAACGCCCCCATAACTCACGGGTAAACGGGTGAGTATTTTCCAGTGAAACCGGCCCGCTGTTAGCCTGACGAATGTGTGCCACTACCGCGCAAGATTTAATCGGGTAATCTTGCACCAATTGCGCAATACGCGATTGTGCGCTGGGCAGCGGATCTTTAAACGTGCGAAAGCCACGCCCTTCGTAAAAGGTGATCCCCCAACCATCTTTATGCGGGCCAGTTTGCCCACCGCGCTTGGCTAGCCCTGTGAAGCTAAAGCAAATATCGGTGGGTACATTGGCGCTCATCCCGAGCAATTCACACATCAGCCACTCCTTTTATACCGCCGGTGTTTATTCCGCGGCGGCCATTTCCTTCTCAATCAACTGAATCATAATATGGATCACCTTAATATGGATCTCCTGAATACGATCGGCATAACCAAAATGGGCAACCCGCACCTCTACATCCGCACTGCCTGCCATTTTACCGCCATCTTTACCGGTTAATGTCAGGATTTTCATGCCTTTAGCACGTGCAGCCGCAATTGCTTTAATGATATTGGCCGAATTCCCTGATGTTGAGATCCCGAGCAATACGTCACCCTCACGTCCAACCGCCTCGACATAGCGCGAAAAAACATGATCATAACCAAAATCATTTCCTACACAGGATAAATGGCTCGGATCAGAGATAGCAATAGCCGGATAACCTGGGCGATTTTCACGATAACGGCCGGTCAGCTCTTCGGCAAAGTGCATGGCATCACAATGTGATCCCCCATTACCGCATGACAATACTTTACCGCCCGCACGAAACGCATCAGCAATCAGCGTGGCTGCGGCTTCAATACTGGCGATATTGGCTTCATTGGCCAGAAAATCATTCAGAACTGTATTCGCTTCATTAAGTTCATTGCGGATCAAATCATGGTACATCAGAAAACCTCTCTCATTATTTTCAGCACAAAATGACAGCTGATATGTAGGGCTTTACAGGACAACTCCTGCAAGCAAGGTAACACTGCAAACAATACGCAATAACACGAATCATCCGCATCATGCTGGCAGTGTACCGAATCTGTAAAAAAGGGAGAAGAAAACTCAGCCCTCGGTATCAGAAACTTGCTCAGCGCACAGTTTATGTAATCAAAATGTAAACAACTTGATGAATGTCATCATTTGGTCTAAAACAGATCATAAGAGTCAGGTCAGACCTCTGACCTAATCGAACCTGATGAGCTTTACCGGATGTTGGCTCACTTCCTGTCTCTCAAGCCGTTGTAGCAGACAATACGGTCTCTGCTACCACCGTTTCAGACATCATAGCCCCTGACTTCAAGGAGCGATCATGGCATTGCTACTCACATTTGTGTTTTTTATCGGTATTTTCGGTCTGCTGGCCTATCACCGAATCAAGCTTTATCAATCTGCACTGATTTTAGTCGGTTGTGCGCTGCTGACGGTTCCTTTGCAGCTGATTTCACTCTGGGTATGGCTACCGGTCTTACTGGTTATCGGATCGATAAACATCGCCCCTTTGCGCCGCCGAATGTTCAGCTTGCCGGCACTGAAAGCGTTTCAGCGTATCATGCCAAGCATGTCAAAAACCGAGCAAGAGGCGCTCGAAGCAGGAACAACATGGTGGGAAGGTGAACTGTTCCGTGGGAAACCTGACTGGTCAGTACTGCATGCCTACCCGATTCCTACGCTCAGTGATGAAGAGCAGGCATTTCTTGATGGGCCGGTCAACACACTGTGCCAAATGACCAATGATTTTCAGATCACCCATGAGCTGGCAGACCTGCCGCCCGAGATCTGGCAGTACCTCAAAGATCAGCGTTTTTTTGCCATGATCATTCAAAAACAGTATGGGGGATTGGAATTCTCTGCCCATGCCCAGTCACTGGTTTTACAAAAACTGGCTGGCGTTTCCAGCGTACTGGCCTCAACGGTCGGCGTACCCAATTCGCTCGGCCCCGGAGAGCTATTGCAACACTACGGCACGCCAGCGCAAAAAGAGCACTATCTACCACGCCTCGCCTGTGGTGAAGAGATCCCCTGTTTTGCCCTGACCAGCCCAGAGGCCGGATCGGATGCCGGTGCAATTCCCGATACCGGCATCATCTGCCGTGGAACATGGCAAGGCGAAGAGATCTTAGGTATGCGCCTGACATGGAACAAACGCTATATCACACTGGCCCCTGTCGCAACTGTGCTCGGATTGGCCTTTAAGCTGTACGATCCCGAGCATTTATTGGGGATCACTGAAGATTTAGGCATTACTTGCGCCTTGATCCCAACGGATACCGATGGCGTACAGATTGGTCGACGCCATTTTCCGTTAAATATTCCGTTTCAAAACGGGCCAACACAAGGGCAGGATGTCTTTGTACCACTCGACTATATTATCGGTGGGCAAACCATGGCCGGACAAGGCTGGCGAATGCTGATGGAGTGCCTCTCGGTCGGACGTGGCATAACCCTGCCTTCCAATACCACTGGCGGAACCAAAAGCGCAGCACTGGCTACCGGCGCATACGCACGGATACGCCGTCAGTTCAAAATGCCGATTGGCTACATGGAGGGCATAGAAGAGCCGCTAGCACGGATTGCCGCACACACCTATGTACTCGATGCCGCCGCCACTCTGACCACCACCGCCATTGATTTGGGCGAAAAACCGGCCGTTATTTCAGCAATCGTGAAATACCACTGTACCCACCGCGCACAGCGTTGCGTGATTGATGCAATGGATATTGTCGGCGGAAAAGGGATCTGCATGGGGCCGAATAACTTTCTGGCCAGAGCCTACCAAGGCGCGCCGATTGCCATTACTGTTGAAGGAGCAAACATTCTCACCCGCAGTATGATTATCTATGGGCAAGGCGCAATTCGCTGTCATCCGTATGTACTGGCTGAAATGAATGCCGCCAAGAGCAGTGGCTCACTGGCTGTTAAGCTATTTGATGATGCATTGTTTGGTCATCTGGGATTTGCCCTGAGCAATACGGCCCGTACATTTTGGCTAGGTTTAACCGACGGACGCACCAGCACAGCCCCTAAACAGGCCCGCACGTTAACCCGCTACTACCAGCGTCTAAACCGTTTATCGGCCAACCTTGCCCTGCTCTCTGATGTCAGCATGGGTGTCCTTGGCGGTAGCTTAAAGCGCCGTGAGCGTTTGTCGGCACGGCTGGGCGACCTGCTCAGCTATCTGTTCCTCTCTTCAGCCGCACTCAAACGTTTTGCTGACGATGGCTCCCCTGAAGCTGACCTCCCTCTGCTGGAGTGGAGCTTGCAAGATAACCTCTATCTGGCCCAGCAAGCTATTGATGAAATACTGCAAAACTTTCCGCAACCGGCTATCGCCAAGGTACTCAGATTTTGTCTGCTGCCGCTCGGAAAAACCTACCGCCGCCCAAATGATCAGCTCGATCACCAGCTGGCCCGTATTCTACAAACACCCAGCGCGACCCGCAGTAGGCTCGGACGCAACCAGTTCTTACAAAACTGCCCACATAACCCTACTGGCCGTTTAGAACAGGCTTTAGAGGATGTACTGCTTGCCGAAACCATTCTCAACCGTCTGCGTCAAACTACGGGGGAAAATCACCCGCTAATGGCACTCGATAAACTGGCTGAAAACGCACTGCAAGCTGGCATCATCTCCGCAGACGAAGCCGAACTGCTGCACCGTGCCGAACAGGGGCGTTTATATGCCATCAATGTGGATGATTTTGCTCCGCATACGCTGGCGGCATACCATACCAATAAGAAAATTCGACCTATTTTAGCCGCTGTAACGCACACCGAAGAAGCCGTTTCTTAACCGTTATAAAAAGAGTGCCCTGCTGTCGCGCCTGCTGCAATATCTGGCCGTGACAGCAGAATTATGCAGTGAGCTTCGCGCTTTTGTTATCTAAAAACTCAGCTATTTAACGGATTACCCATCAGTTGAATAACAGGCTATACACTAAGCAAAGTAACACACTACAGCTTGTAGTGTATCCATATGCCTTGCGTACATACCTTGTACATTGACTGTTGAGGCAACATAGAAAGCAAAAAATACCGAGGGAACAGATCATGATACGTCAGCCAGCGGAAAACGGACGAACACACCTACTGCACACATCGTCAGGCGTAAAAAACACCCCATCACACCCTGTTCATGCCTATCAACAGCAGGTATATGCCGAGCAACAGTCAGGCGCTGAGCAAGCCGCCTATCAGCACACCTGTTATCGCCATAGCCAGCGATCACTCTCTACGCATCCGACACTGACGTTAATCGCCGGCATGGTTCGTCACCGCCACCCGCGCTACGTACATGCCTTTCAGCAGGGAAAAGCGCGCTGGTATCATATGCCAGTCAGCACCAGCCAGCGGCAACAAATCTCGGCCGTTATGATGTCGGCAATCCGTTACTGTGCCATTGCTATACCCAGCGCTGACATGCGGGTTCAGAAAATACAGACCATCTATCCGGTAATCAGCATTCGTCTTGTACCGCGCAATCAGCTTACTGCCGAACAAACCGGCAGCTATAAAGAGCATGCCCCCACGGAAAAACAGTACTGGCTGTTTGAACTTGGTGAGCCGCAACACTTACCACGCGCCATCAGCAAACCCAACACCACCGATTTTAGCTTCAAGCTAACTGATTATACGGCATTACAACGCAACACCACGTGGCAGCACCTGCCACCTGCACCTTTAGCGCAGAGCGTCAATTTGACGGAGATACACCGTTAACATCGGGTAATAGACTGATGTAATACTGCCGAACTACGCAGCCCAATCGATTGGATTACTGCTATTTTCCAAACACTTGCCGAATGTAAGATAAAGATAAAGATAAAGATAAAGATAAAAAATCAAAGAAAATGAAAAATCAGTAAGGGAAACCGAAAATAGCAGAAAACTAAGCTCGTTATGCAGATAGCAGACACAAAAAAAGCCCTGAACATATGTTCAGGGCTTTTTCTAAATATTGGCGGAGCGGACGGGACTCGAACCCGCGACCCCCGGCGTGACAGGCCGGTATTCTAACC
>CAMTGL010000004.1 GCA_947071955.1 uncultured Plesiomonas sp. | reverse complement strand
GACGCAGGGCGCGTTAGATGTCACGGTGGGGGCGTTGGTTAACCTGTGGGGCTTTGGTCCAGAAGGTCGGCCGGATAAAGTACCGTCAGATGACGAGCTGGCCAAACGCCGTGCCCGTATTGGTATTCAATATCTGTCGGTACAGGGCGATGCTCTGGTTAAAGGCATTCCTCCTTTGTATGTTGATCTCTCGTCTATCGCCAAAGGTTTTGGGGTTGATCAGGTCGCTGAATATTTAGCTTCACTGGGTATTCAAAACTACATGGTTGAAATTGGCGGTGAAGTGCGCCTAAAAGGGCATAATGCCAAAGATAAACCATGGCGTATTGCGATAGAAAAACCGATTGCTGGTACCGAGCAAACCGCACAAGAGATTATTGCACCGCTCAATATGGCGATTGCTACTTCCGGTGATTATCGTAACTATTTTGAGCAAGATGGTGTTCGTTTCTCGCATACCATTGATCCGCGTACCGGAAAACCTATCCAACATAAAATGGTGTCAATCACCGTGATTGCACCAACCTGCATGGAAGCGGATGGCCTGTCAACCGGCCTGAACGTTTTGGGTGAAGAAGAAGCACTCAAGGTGGCGAATCAGCACAATATTGCTGCATTCATGGTGATTAAGACCCCAGAGGGTTTCACTGAAGTGGCCTCTGAAGCCTTTAAACCTTATCTGCAAAAATAAGGAGCAGGTATGACGACGTTTCTCGCAACTTTTGCCGTATTTATGTTAGTGATTGCGGCAATGTCTATCGGTTACATTATCAAACGCAGAAGTATTCATGGTAGCTGCGGCGGTATTGCCAATTTGGGCTTAGAGAAAGTGTGCGATTGTCCAGAGCCTTGTGACAACCGTAAAGCGAAAATGGCCGAACAAGCACGTCTGGAAAAACTGCAAGAAAACCGCATTATCTGACACTACGTTCGATACTCAGTCTGGTATTTACCGTGTAAGGCGGCTCCTCCTGTATCATGCGGGGGGAGCTGTCATGAATATCATGTTTTACTGATTTAGCATTGATCCTCTTTTTGCGACATTGTATATTTATACAGTGGTTTAGGGGGTGGCGTGCGCAAAATTATTCATATCGACATGGACTGCTTTTATGCTGCTGTTGAAATGCGGGATAACCCGACATTACAACATGTGCCCTTGGCCATTGGTGGCCGCCGAGAGCGGCGCGGTGTGCTCAGTACCTGCAACTATGTCGCCCGTAGCTTTGGTCTGCACAGCGCGATGCCCACCGCACAAGCCTTTAAACTTTGCCCACATTTGACCCTGCTTCCGGGGCGGATGGATGTCTATAAACGTGTTTCGCAACAACTGCATGCCATTTTTCGCCGCTATACTGATAAAGTTGAACCTCTATCGCTTGATGAAGCCTACCTTGATGTTACCGACTGTACCTTGTTTCAAGGGTCTGCCACATGGATTGCCGAAGATATTCGCCGCGCGATTCGTGATGAGCTGCAACTGACCGCCTCTGCCGGTGTTGCCTCAGTGAAATTTTTAGCCAAAATTGCCTCAGATATGAATAAACCCAACGGGTTATATGTGCTGCGCCCCGAGCAAACTGCCGATTTTGTGGCGACGCTACCACTGAAAAAAATTCCCGGAGTCGGAAAAGTGTCGGCACAGAAACTGGCTGATATGGGGCTGTTTTTCTGCGCCGATGTTCAACGCGTACCACTGACTCTGCTAGCTGATAAATTCGGGAAAATGGGGCAGATGCTCTGGCAGCGTTGTCAGGGGATCGATGATCGAGAGGTCAATGCGACAAGGCAGCGTAAGTCAGTCGGCGTTGAGCGTACGTTAGAAGAAGATATTCACTCACTTGCGGCGTGTCAGCAGATAGTCCGCGAATTGTACCCAGAGCTTGAGCGGCGGTTGAGTCAAGCCAGTGAATCGCTGGCGATTGCACGGCAAGGTGTGAAGCTTAAATTTTCAGATTTCCAACTAACAACCCAAGAGCATGTCTACCCGCATCTTGATCAGCAAGATTTACTGCAACTGGCTGAATCTATCTGGTCACGTTGTGAGGGGCGGGGCGTGCGTTTGGTCGGGTTGCATGTCACCTTGATAGATCCGCAACTGGTGCGTCAGTTAGCCCTACCGTGGAGCTAAACAGCGCTATTGGGATAAAAAAACAGGCCACCCGAAGGCAGCCTGTTAATAGTGCTAATGATAAAACATCTCACCGGTAAACGTGGTCAGTTAACACTAACCCCCGTTTCAACGCAGTTTATGCTCGTTCAGGGATATTTTTCAGCAGCTGAGTCAGTAGCTGCCAGTATTTATCCACACTAGCAATGTGCACGCGCTCATCCGGTGAGTGTGGGCCACGAATAGTTGGGCCGACAGAGACCATATCCATCTGTGGGTACGGCTCTTTGAATAGACCGCACTCAAGACCGGCATGGATCACCATAATGTTCGGCGTTTTATCAAACATCGCCTGATAAGTCTCACGCACAACTTGCATGATAGGTGACTGATTATCTGGCTTCCAGCCCGGATAACCGCCTTTAAAGACAGCTTCTGCCCCCGCCAACTCAGCCAGAGCCGACAGCATTTTTTGCACACCGCAGCGGCCGCTGTCAATCAGTGAACGGATCAGGCAAACAATCTGCACGCCTTGTTCTGAGGTTGTTACTACACCCAGATTTAATGAGGTTTCAACCACACCCGGCACAGCATCACTCATACGCATTACACCGTTCGGGCAAGCATGCAGCAGTGCCAGTAAACGCTGTTGTGCGTCGGCAGCAAATACCTGAGCAGGCATTGGCGCATTATCAAGCAGAACGGTCAGATTTGGTTCAACGGCACTCAGCTCACTGCGCTGAATATCGGTAAACTTATCAACCAACGCACGCAGATGCGCCACATTTGCTGTCGGCACTAACAGTGTGGCCGAGCCTTCACGTGGAATAGCGTTACGCAGCGTACCGCCCTGAATATTGGCAATGCGCAGGCCTAACTCTGCCGCATGGCCAAACAGAAAACGGCCCAGCATCTTGTTTGCATTACCCAGATACAGGTGAATATCACCCCCTGAGTGGCCGCCTTTTAGCCCTTTCACTGTGAGGGTAAAGGCTTGCATATCCGCCGGTGCAGTTTCTCGTGCAACAGGCAGTGTCATAGTGGCATCAATACCGCCGGCGCAACCCATGTAGATTTCGCCTTCCTCTTCGGAATCGGTATTGATTAGAATTTCACCCTGCAACCAGCCGCTCTGTAGGCCGAAAGCACCGGTCATGCCGCTCTCTTCATCAATGGTTAGCAGAACTTCTAGCGGGCCGTGTTGCAGATCATTTGCCGCAACCACTGCCAGTGCGGATGCCATGCCAATACCATTATCCGCGCCGAGGGTTGTTCCTTGCGCTTTCACCCACTCGCCATCGATATACGGGCGAATCGGGTCTTTGGTAAAGTCATGCACCGTATCGTTATTCTTTTGCGGCACCATATCCAGATGGGCTTGCAAAACAACCGGTTTACGGTTTTCCATTCCTGCTGTTGCAGGTTTGCGGATCAGAATATTGCCAACCGCATCACGCTCAACATGCAGGCCAGCCCCTTGCGCCCACTCAACAATGAAGCTTGCTAACGCCTCTTCATGGTGTGACGGGTGTGGAATAGAACAAATTTTTTCGAAAAATTGCCACAAAGGTTGTGGTGACAGATGGCCCAATTGAGACACGGCGGGAACTCCTATCAATACAGAAAACAGATACAGTGACAACCCCAGTTATCTCTTCAGCCAATGCTAAAGTGCAATACTCTGCGATTGTGTGCTTTAAATTACGTGTTAAATCATGAACTAAATCCTGCCTGCTTTACGCTTAATCTGTCAAAGAAAACAGAATGTTATTTGGTAAGCACAGGTTTATTAAGCACAGCATACCACTGCAAAGACATCTGTAGGAAATTATCACCGATAGCAGGGCCGCATTTTTGTATCTTAATTTTAAGGATAACAAAAAAGAACAGAACGAAATGTTTGATGGCTATCTGTACAATGGCTGTAATTTTTAGATCAAAAAAAGCCTATATTTTGTGTGATTATTGTATTTATGTGATTTTTATCACTGAGTATTGTAATTAAATTCCAAAGTGATATTATTTTAACCGTTGAGAAAAACAACGAATCAACATGCAACGCAACCTAAGTTATGCAACGCAACTTTAGAAAGCTTAAGGATTAAGCCCGTGTCTCACGCCTCCAAGGAACTGAGAACAAGTTAAAGGCGCCGCATCGGTCTTTAGCAACACTTGTTAATGAGGTGATTTATGCAAGGTATTTATTGCGATTTGTTCTGGAATCGTCGTGGAATTTACACCGGAAATTTTGTTTATCCACGTGAATTTGGTTATTAATTTTACGTGTTAGTCACTGTTATACCACCCTGTGCCGGCACTGTTGTTGTGGCATAGTGTAATCCATTCGTTCATCCCTAATTGGCGCATCGGATTCTGATGCGCCACACCTGATTCCTAGGTATTTTCACCACCTTCCTCGAAAGGTGGTTTTTTTTGCCCATTTTTTACCCTCTATCGGGTGAACATGCGCGTTGTTGCGTGATTTCACGCCCAAACGCCTGAAATTATGCACAATCAGAGGCATAATTACTGGTCTTTAGGTTTTCTTATCTCTATAATCTCGCCCCAACAGTTTTTGGCTCTGTTTTTATCTACCCTAGCAAACGTTTGCTGGCAGTGCAGAGCATGAAACCGATTTCATTAACGTGATGACATATAACGCAGAAAAATAAAGCAACGCAAAAAAGTACTTGTGTCAGACCTAACCCGGCATTGCATTGTTTTACTGAAATCGGTTTTTACCTTTTACTCAATGATTCCTACAAAAATAACGTAGCCCACAAACTCTGCGGGTTATGCTTGAGGTTACCGTTATGGCTGAAAAATATATTGTAAGTTGGGACATGTTGCAGATCCACGCGCGGAAACTGGCGCACCGTTTACTGCCAGCAGAGCAGTGGAAGGGGATCATTGCGGTCAGCCGCGGAGGGCTTGTTCCCGCAGCGCTGTTGGCGCGTGAATTGGGTATTCGCCATGTAGATACCGTTTGTATCTCAAGTTATGACCATAATCAGCAACGTAATCTGACCGTACTCAAACGCGCAGAGGGTGATGGTGAAGGCTTCTTGTTGGTGGATGATTTGGTTGATACCGGCGGCACGGCAAAAGTGCTGCGTGATATGTATCCGAAGGCCCATTTTGTGACCATGTTCGCCAAGCCTGCCGGTCGCCCACTGGTTGATGACTATGTGATTGATATTCCGCAAGACACATGGATTGAGCAGCCGTGGGATATGGGTATCACTTTTGTACCGCCTGTTTCAGGGCGTGACTGATTTTTCTGATAAGACCTCGCATTTTGCGAGGTTTTTTTTTATGCGGTAGCGTAGACTCAACGAATGTGATGTTTGGAGAGTATTACGTCAATGTCAGCCCCTATCAATCGATCGCACAGTCTGTTCAAACCGCAACCTGATCTGAACCAGCAAGAGACATCGAGCATTGCCAGCCGACAGCGAAATACGTCTCAGCCTGAACTGCACTCTGCACTTGATGGCGATACTGACCCACGCTGGTACCGGCTTATCAACCGTCCGCTTTGGATCTGGCGCGGTATCAACCCCATTGATCTTGAAGAAATTTTGGCCAAAATTGCGGCCAGCAGTGCCCCGCGTACACAATCACATTTACTCGATACCGTCATCGGTTACCGCAGCGGAAACTGGATTTTCGAGTGGGCGCAAAAGGCCATGCATTGGCAGCAAACGGCGCAAGAGTGTGAAGATCCCCAGCAAGCCGGAGAGTATTGGCTGCAAGCGGCCATGCACTATAGTCTTGCCGGTTATCCGCACTTACGTGGCGATCAGCTCGCTGAACAGGTTGATGTGTTGGCCAGTCGCGCTTATCAGGCTGCTGCTGGTTGTCTGAGTTACTCACTGCGGCCACTGACCTTTCAATACGAAGGTTTACCGTTGAATGCCTGTTTACACCTACCGGGTGATGATGGCCCTTATCCGGTAGTATTGGTCTGCGGCGGGTTAGATAGCCTCTCGACTGACTATCACCGGTTGTTTCGGCACTATTTAGCGCCTAAAGGGATAGCAATGTTGACGCTGGATCTGCCCTCAATCGGGGCATCGGCACGCTGGAAACTGACCCAAGATACCAGCCGCCTGCATCAGGCTGTATTGCAACAGCTACAGAATGAACCTTGGGTTGATCACCACCGCGTAGTGGCGTTTGGTCTGCGTTTTGGTGCTAATGCGGCGCTGCGTCTGGGCTATCTTGAACCACAACGGTTACGCGGCGTTGCATGCTTAGGAGCGGTAGTGCACCATCTGTTTGCCAATGCACAGCAGTTTGAACAAGTGCCGCAAATGTATGTTGATATGCTGGCCAGTCGGGTAGGTATTGATGCCAGTGCGCATGATTTGTTGCGTGCAGAGTTGCAAAGCTACTCATTAAAAACCCAAGGGTTATTGGGGCGGCGCTGCCGCGTACCGGTACTGGCCGCTGGCGTAGATAATGATCTGTTTTCACCAAAAGAAGAGAATCGGTTTATCGCCATGTCATCGGTTGATGGGAAGTGTATACAGATCCCCGCCAGCCCGTTACAAACCGGATTTGAGCGCATAATGGCACAAATAACCGATTGGATAGACCAAAAACTCATATAAAACAACTTGCTTAAATTACCCCTTGTACGGCAACAATAGACATTACGTACAAAGGAGGTAGGTATGCAGGTTATCGGACAATCACGCTCACGTTTAATGCGCAAATTTGCGGCACTCGGGCCGTATATTCGTGAGCATCAGTGTCAGGAGCAGCAGTTTTTCTTTGACTGCTTGGCGGTATGCGCCAATCCACGGCTTCCGACCGAAAAGCGTGAGTTTTGGGGATGGTGGATGGTGCTCGATGCCACTGAAAGCGGTTTTGAGTATCACTATCAGGTTGGTTTTTACGATAACCAAGGCGATTGGTTGCCTAAGCATCCTACTGATGACGCTATCACCGAAGAGATCCAGCGTACACTGCAACTGTTTTATCCGCGCTTGGTAGATTGCCTACAACTGCTGAATATCTCTTTACAGCCCGCAGCAGCCATTGCAGGGCGAGAGTTGAGTACTGCCGCGTAAAGTTTCATATCCCCATACATCTTTGCTGATAAATAGTTTTCAGAATTTTAGCGCTGTCTGTTGGCAGCGCTTCCACAAGCTGCTACAAAAAGAGTTCACTTCCTTCATCTTAGGATTCAAGGCATTACCCCATGAACCGTAGTCAGACTATCGTTGTGAAATTAGGAACCAGTGTGCTCACCGGCGGCTCGCGCTACCTTACCCGTGCGCACATGGGGGATTTGGTTCGCCAGTGCGCACAGATGCAGCAGGCAGGTCACCGTATCGTGCTAGTAACATCAGGGGCGATAGCCGCCGGACGTGAACATTTAGGCTACCCCGAACTCCCCCCCACAATGGCTTCTAAGCAACTGCTGGCTGCGGTAGGGCAAACGCGTTTGATTCAGTTGTGGGAGCAACTGTTTTCGATTTATGGTCTGCATATCGGGCAGATGTTGCTAACGCGCGCTGACTTGGAAGATCGTGAGCGTTTTCTCAATGCCCGCGATACGCTGCGTGCACTGCTTGATCAGAAAATCGTGCCGGTAATCAATGAAAATGATGCTGTTGCCACCACCGAAATTAAAGTGGGCGATAACGATAATCTCTCTGCGCTGGCGGCAATTCTGGCAGATGCCGATAAGCTGATTTTACTGACCGATCAGGCAGGATTATTTACCGCTGATCCGCGCAGTAATCCACAGGCGGAGCTGATCCGTGAAGTGCAGGGGATTGACGAGTCATTGCGTCTGGTTGCAGGAGACAGTGTTTCCGGTCTGGGAACTGGTGGCATGAGCACTAAATTGCAGGCAGCAGATGTGGCAAACCGTGCCGGAATCGAAGTGGTGATCGCAGCCGGTCAGCAGGCGGGCATAATTGCCGATGTGGTTGCCGATATTTCAGTGGGAACCCGCTTTCATCCTCAGGAAACCCCGCTTGAAAACCGTAAACGTTGGATTTTTGGCCCACCACCGGCCGGAGAGCTGATTGTGGATATGGGCGCTGTAAGCGCAGTGATTGCGCGTGGTAGCTCCCTATTGCCAAGCGGGATCCAGCAGGTCACCGGAAATTTTTCACGCGGTGAAGTGGTGCGTGTACGCGGTATTGATGGGCGAGAGATCGCGCGCGGTATGAGCCGCTATAACAGCGATGCCTTGGCACTTATCGCCGGACACCAGTCACAACAAATCAGCGATATTTTAGGCTATGAATACGGCGCGGTCGCCATTCACCGTGACGATATGATTTTGATTTAAGGATGAAAGCGATGAGTCAATTAACCGAGATGGGAAAGGCAGCTAAGCAGGCCTCTTACCGTTTAGCCACATTAACCACCGCAGAGAAAAATCGCGCATTGCTCTTCATTGCTGATGAGCTTGAGGTGCGCAGTGCGGCTATTTTAGCGGCCAATGCGCAAGATATTACTGCCGCAAAACAGGCCGGATTAAGTACTGCGATGCTCGATCGCCTGTTGCTGACCCCTGAGCGTTTAACGGCTATCGCTAATGATGTGCGCGCCGTGGTAAAACTGGCCGATCCCGTCGGACAAGTACTGGATGGGCAACAACTGAGCAGCGGGTTGAATTTAATCCGTAAACGCGTACCACTAGGGGTGATTGGTACGATTTATGAAGCTCGCCCGAATGTCACCATTGATGTGGCTTCACTGTGTCTGAAAACCGGTAATGCGGTGATTTTGCGGGGTGGAAAAGAGACGGTACATACCAATCAGGCGATGGTCGCAGTGGTGCAACATGCTCTGAGTTGCTGTGGTTTACCGGCGGGTGCGGTGCAGTCTATTGATGATCCTGATCGTGCGTGGGTGACTGAGTTGCTGCGTTTAGATAGCTATGTTGACATGATAATCCCACGCGGTGGCAGTGGGTTACACCGCCTTTGTCGTGAGCAGGCAACCATTCCGGTTATTATCGGAGGTATTGGCGTATGCCATATCTTTGTTGATGCCAGTGCGGATCTCACTGCGGCTGTTGCAGTTATCGATAATGCAAAAGTACAGCGTCCAAGTGTGTGTAACTCCTTGGAGACGCTGTTGGTTCATCAAGAGGTGGCTACCACATTTTTACCGTTACTGGCTGATTACTTGCACAGCAAGGGGGTTACTCTGCACGCTTGTCCGCAAAGCACAGCGTTGCTGGCTGGTAGCCGAGCGACTGTCGTTCCGGTTCAGGCACAAGATTATGATGATGAGTGGTTATCACTTGATCTTAACGTCAAGATTGTTGCCGATATTGATGAGGCGATTGCTCACATCCACCAGCATGGCAGTAGCCATTCAGACAGCATTCTGACCCAGACCTTTACCCACGCGGATCGTTTTACCCTTGAGGTTGACTCTTCTGCGGTGTATGTCAACGCCAGTACGCGTTTTACCGATGGCGGGCAGTTTGGGTTAGGTGCAGAAGTGGCGGTGAGCACACAAAAATTGCATGCCCGTGGCCCGATGGGGTTAGAGGCATTAACAACCTATAAATGGATTGGCTACGGTAATAATCTGATCCGCAGTTAGTGATTTTTTGAGCGTCAATCAGAGGTTAAATATACAATGTGTGAGCAACTACTCACACATTGCTATGAATATTGAGTTAATAGCAACCGTATGAATATACGTAGATATTCTGCCTGAACATCATATCCACTTATTTGTTTTATCACCGTACATGGTATGTTGCTGTACGGTGTGCCGAGGTTGGTTTTCCCCTTTTTCTTGTTTGCCTTCTTATTTTTTTCCGCAAAATACGCACGCCTCTTCTATGCTGATTAAAGCGTCATTGATGCAATCTGTCGTTATCTGCGAATGCATGTTGTACCCACTGTGTTTATACCTAGGCTGTGTTGTATCGCATAGCGCCTCACTCACAGAGTGACTCAACAACATAGCCAGTAAAACAGCACAACACCGCAGATTGACCACACCCGATGCCGCCTAAACCCTGTGGGGTGCTCACTTCCTGAAATACAGCAAGGATATGATCATGCGCTTTTTCTTTTCTGAGAATGCTTACTGGCGAATTGGGTTTCATCGGTCTCTAACGGGGGTGTTGCTGCTGCCCTTATTTTTATTGCAGGGATGTGAAGATAAAGCCAGCGATACCGCAGTATCGGCTGGCGTAGCGCCCGCCATGCCGGTGAGTGTACAGATTTTGCAAGGAAAGTCGGTTCCGGTTGATTTTTCGTTTGTCGGGCTGACGAAAAGCTCACATCAGGTCAATATTGTTTCCCGAGTGAATGGCTTTTTAGATAAGCAGATGTACAAAGATGGCGCATTTATTAAGCAGGGTGAAACCCTGTTTTTGATTGATCCCAAACCTTTTCAGGCTCTACTCCAAGCTGCTCAAGCCGCTCTCACACAGCAAAAAGCTAACTTACTGGTAGCACAGCAAAATCTGGCCAGAATCAAGCCGCTGGCTGCCCAGAATGCCGCCAGTAAAAAAGATTTAGATCAGGCTATTGGGCAGGAAAAAGCAGCACAAGCGCAGGTCGAAATGGCTAAGGCACAGGTTGTTCAGGCGCAGTTGAATTTGAGCTATGCCACCATCAGAGCACCACTGAGCGGTATCAGCGGTGAGCGGTTGATTGATGAAGGTACTTATGTGACAGCCAGTGATCGCCTAACCTATGTGGCGGCACTATCCCCTATGTGGGTCAATTTTAGTATCTCAGAAGCACAATCATTAAAACGTGATGAACTGGTGCGTAAAGGGCTGCTGAAGTTACCCGCGGATAACTCGCTGAGTGTGCAACTGACACTGTCGGACAACTCGCAGTACGCTGAAACGGGTCGCATTACATTTGCCAATGCAGAGTACAACTCACAGACCGGTACTTTTCTGGTCAGGGCCAGTTTTAACAATACCGAAGGGGCTTTACGCCCCGGGCAGTTTGTGCGGGTGACAGTAAAAGGGGCTGAACGGCCTGATGCGATTGCCGTACCACAAACGGCGGTGATGCAAGGGGCTACTGGGCATTTTGTCTGGGTAGTCAATAAAGAGAGCAAGGCGGAGTATCGCCCCGTAACCATGGGGGATTACAGCGGCAATGACTGGGTTGTTGACGAAGGGCTAGCAGCCGGTGAGCAGGTGGTGGTGAAAGGCGGAATGACCTTACGGCCTGATGCTCTATTAGCCCCGACACCGATCAGTGCAACGCCCGATTCGGCGGGCAGTTCGGTAGGTGACTCGGCGGATAAGGTGGCAAAAACACACGTTAAGCCGTCAGTGTCTACCACGTCGGCGCATTAAGCCCGGTTAAAGCAGCTCTTTTGAGGTGTAGCCATGTTCTCTCGAGTCTTTATTGAACGGCCCATTTTTGCCAGCGTGTTATCACTGATTGTGGTGCTGGTGGGTAGCATAGCGGCATTAAATCTGCCGATAGAGCAGTATCCGACCATGACTCCGGTACAAGTGCAGGTGACTGCCGTCTATCCGGGGGCAGATGCCCAGACGTTGTCGCAATCCGTAGCGGGGCCGATTGAGGCGCAGATTAACGGTGTCGATAACATGTTGTATATGACATCGAGCAGCTCCTCGAATGGGCAGATGACCATTAGCGTCTATTTTTCACTCGATACCGACCCTGATATTGCACAGGTGCAGGTACAAAATCGGGTAAGTTTAGCGTTGCCACAACTGCCACAAACTGTGCAGCAAAACGGTGTGCAAGTGCAAAAGCGAACCTCCAGCATTCTAATGTTGGTCGGCGTGTACTCTCCTGAAAACCGCTATGATGCTAACTACATTGCAAACTATGCTAACGTTTATGTGCTTGATGCTATCAAACGCATACCGGGTGCAGGGCAAGCCTCGGTATTAGGGGCCGCAGATCAGGCCATGCGAATCTGGCTGAACCCTGAAAAAATGGCCAGCCTTGGTGTTACTACATCTGATATTCAGCAGGCCGTTTCCAACCAGAATAAATTGTTCAGTGCCGGTCAAATAGGGCAGGCACCGAATCAAGCCTCAACTCAACTGACCTATCCGCTGGTAACACAAAATCCGTATGTGAAGCCTGAACAGTATGAAAGCATTATTTTACGGGCGGATAATAGCGGCGCTGCACTGGTTCGTTTACAAGATGTCGCACGAGCAGAGCTTGGGCTAAAACAGTACATCGTGAATACCGCGATGAACCAAACGCCGGCCACTTTTATTGCCGTGTATCTGGCTCCGGGGGCGAACGCGCTTGATGTATCGAACAATGTCTCGGCAACACTGAAAAACCTCAAAAGCACTTTCCCTAGCGGATTGGATTATAAAATCACCCTTGATACCACAGACTTTGTGCGGATATCGATTGAAGATGTGCTGCATACACTGGTTGAAGCCATCATTCTAGTGATTGCCGTGGTCTATCTGTTTTTGCAGAGTATTCGCGCCACAATGATCGCAATTGTTGCCGTGTTTGTTGCCCTGATAGGAACATTCGTCGGTATGCTGGCTCTGGGGTTCTCCATCAACCTACTGACACTGTTCGGTATGATCCTTGCGATAGGCTTGGTGGTCGATGATGCTATCGTGGTGGTTGAAAACGTCGAACGTTTAATGCATGAGAAACTTCTCTCGGCGAAAGAAGCCTCGCTTGAGGCGATGGCCGAGATCTCTACGGCGTTGGTTTCGGTGGTTTTAGTACTCTCTTCTGTCTTTATCCCTGCTGCCTTTTTAAGCGGTACAACTGGGCAGCTGTATAAGCAGTTTGCTGTGACAATCGTGATTTCGGTGGTCTTGTCGGGGTTTGTGGCACTGACGTTAACCCCTGCACTGTGCGGTATTTTTCTTAAACCGGGCCACAGTGCCAGTCGTGGTTTTTTCGGCTGGTTTAACCGCCAGTTTGCCGCACTGACCACCCGTTACGGGCAAGGTGTACGCTTAACCATTCAACGCTCGACACTGGCACTGGTACTCATGGCGGTGATGATTGGTTGCATTGTCATGATGTTCCGCAGTTTACCCTCAAGCTTTGTGCCGCAAGAGGATCAGGGTTATGTGTTGGCAGGGGTTATTTTACCTGATGCCGCCAGTATTCGCCGGACACAAGAGATCACCGATCAGCTTGATGCCATATTTGCAGCTAACCCAAATGTGGAGACTCGTACCGCTATTACCGGTTTTAACCTGCTAGACAGCTCCTTTAAAACCAATACCGCCACTTTCTTTGTGACACTCAAATCATTCGGTGATCGCTCTGAGGCTTCGCAATCAGCCGAAGCCATTTTGCAGGATATAGCCAAGCAAACTAAAGGGATTCAGGGGGCATTTATTTTACCAATCTCCCCTCCGGCAATTCCGGGTTTAGGGACTACCGGTGGTTTTCAGTTCTGGATACAGGATTTAAGTAATGGTTCACTGGCTGAATTACAACAGGTGACAAATCAGTTTTTAGCCAAGGCGCGTCAGAACCCAACTTTAACTGGGCTTTCATCAACATTTAACGCCTCGAGCACCCAACTGAAAGCCGAAATTAGCCGTGATAAAGCCATGCTACTGGGCGTGCCGATTCAAGATGCTTATGGCACATTACAAACATTTTTAGCTTCATCTTCGGTCAGCCAGTATTTTGATTTGAGTCGCGTGTGGAACGTGGTTTTGCAAGCTGAGGCGCGTTATCGCGATGATCCAGTCTGGCTTGGCAAGTTATACACCCGCAATAATCAGGGGAATATGATCCCGCTCTCTGCGGTGATGGACACCCGATACGGCGCAGGCCCCGACTTAGTACCGCACTTTAACGGTTTTCCTTCCGCACAGGTCAATGGCTCTGCAGCACAGGGTTATAGCTCAGGGCAGGCCATCTCTGTGATGGAAGATATCGCAAAAGAGGTGTTACCGCCGGGGTACAGTTTTGCATGGTCAGGTCAGGCATACGAAGAGAAGCAGGCGGGCAGCACCTCAACGGTTGCGTTTGCACTGGGTTTGGTGATTGTTTTTCTGATCCTTGCGGCTCAGTTTGAGTCATGGACACTGCCTTGCGCCGTACTCACGGCCGTGCCTTTCGGTCTGGTTGGCTCGCTGCTATTTACCTTGCTGCGTGGCCTTGAGAATGATGTCTATTTCCAGATAGGTTTGCTGGTATTGATTGGGTTGGCGGCAAAAAATGCGGTATTGATTATTGAGTTCGCCGTTGAGTTGCACCATCGCAAAGGGCGTAATTTACTGGAGTCAGCTATTGAAGCGGGTGAACTGCGCTTGCGGCCGATTGTGATGACATCACTGGCCTTTATCCTCGGTACATTGCCACTTATGCTGGCGAGCGGTGCGGGGGCAAACTCGCGCCACTCTATCGGTACGGGTATTGTCGGCGGCATGATAGGGGCAACCACGTTGGCACTGTTTTATGTCCCGCTGTTCTATGTGCTGTTTGAGCGGTTAGCCAAGCCTAAACAGAGCAAAAAACAAGAGACTAATCGGCAGGATGCAGAGCAACAGCCGGATCTTTCGAACCCGAATCAGCAGGCTGATGCCGATGCAGCCGCAACCACAACCCTATCTCAAACCTCTTCGGATACTGATAAGGAAAAATCATGAAGCGTTTACTGTTGAACGTGACTATTTCCTTGCTGTTAAGCGGGTGTATCACCCCGTTTAGCTATCAGAAACCGGATATCAATACGCCAGCCGGTTGGCGAGTTCCACCCGAACAAGCGCGCCAGCAAGTGCAGCTAAGTTGGTGGAAGCAGTTTAATGACCCCGTGCTGACCTCATTAATTGAAAGTGCTTTGCGTGAAAACTTGGATCTGGTTATTGCCACTCAACGTATTGAAGAGGCTGCCGGAGTATTGCAAGAGACCCGCTCTGATCTCTATCCCCAATTAGGTTATGGCGCGAATGCAGGGAAACAGCGGCGATTAGAAACCTATTCGCCCAGCTACCAATTGGGTATCACAGCTAGCTGGCAACTAGACCTGTTCGGACAACTGCGGGCGGCCACTGAAGCGAGTAAAGCGAATGTATTGAGTGCTGAGCAGGCGCGCCAATCAGTGCTGCTCTCTTTAGTTATTCAGGTTGCCAACAGTTATATCCAGCTGCGTAGTCTGGATAAACAACTCGATATTGCACAAAACACGGCAAGCACGCAAAAAGAGTCACTGCGGATCTTTAATTTGCAGTATCAGGCTGGGGTTATCACGCTATTACAGCTAAATCAGGCGCAATCACAGTACTATCAGGCGCAAAGTGCCGTGCCACGGTTACAGGATTTAATCAGCCAGCAAGAGAATGCGTTATCCATTTTACTTGGGAAAAACCCGCAATCTATTGCACGCGGAAAAACACTCGACCAGCTGACATTGCCAGACATTCCGGCAGGGTTGCCGTCTGATATATTGCAGCAACGGCCAGATATCCGCGCGGCAGAGCAGGATTTGGTGGCGGCACAGGCTAATTTAGCTGCCGCCCGCCTTGCCTATTTCCCGACTATTTCGCTAACTGGCGTATTGGGCAGTTTAAGCATGGCGCTCAGTGACTTGCTTACTGGTCCAGCCGCATTTTGGAGCCTTGGTGCTGATTTAAGTGGCCCTATTTTTAGTGCTGGCGGCATTGAAGGGAAAGTGAATCAGGCCTCAGCCCGAGAGAAACAGTTGTTGGCGCAATATCAAAAAACCATTCAAGCAGGTTTTGCTGATGCAAATAATGCGCTGTCGGCAGTGGTGAAATTGAAAGCGCAGCAAGATACCTTACAGCAGCAAGTTGCTTCATTGCGCAGCTATACCAAATTGGCCAACTTAAGTTACGAAAGCGGGAACACCCCGTATCTGGAAGTGCTAGATGCCCAGCAAAGTCTGTTTAGCACCGAATTAAATCAGGTGCAGGTGCAAGGGCAGGCGATACAGGCCATTGTTAATGTGTATGCAGCAATGGGTGGTAGTTGGGTGGCAGAGGCTAATCGTCTAACAGTCAGCGGAAAGACGCGATAGCTGGCTAGGTGTTAAAACCGCCATCGAACGAGATGGCGGTTTTGAACCGTGTAGCTAAGGATGAGATTAGCGGATCTCTTCACCTTTAGCTTGTAAATCAGCATGATACGATGAGCGAACAAACGGGCCGCAGGCTGCATGGGTAAAGCCCATTGCCATAGCTTGAGTTTTAAACTCATCAAATTCCGCAGGGCTAACATAACGCTGTACCGGCAAGTGGTGACGGCTCGGTTGCAGGTATTGCCCCAGTGTTAGCATGGTGACACCGTGATCACGTAAATCTTGCATTACCTGCAAAATCTCTTCATTGGTCTCACCAAGGCCCATCATTAAACCTGATTTGGTTGGAATATCAGGGTGCGCCTCTTTAAAGCGCTTTAATAGCGTGAGCGACCACTGATAATCTGCTCCCGGGCGGATCTGACGATATAAACGCGGTACGTTTTCTAGATTGTGGTTGAAAACATCCGGCGGGGTGGCTGTTAGGATCTCCAGCGCACGATCCATACGACCACGGAAGTCAGGAACCAGCGTTTCGATACGGATTGCTGGGCTTTCGGCACGAATGGCACTGATACAATCGGCAAAGTGCTGTGCGCCGCCATCACGCAGATCATCACGATCCACTGACGTTACTACCACATACTTGAGTTTCATATCGCGGATAGTGCGGCCAAGTTTGGCGGCTTCTTCGGTATCGACCGGCAGCGGACGACCATGGCCAACATCACAAAACGGGCAGCGGCGAGTGCAGATAGCACCAAGGATCATAAAGGTTGCTGTACCGTGGTTAAAGCATTCGGCCAGATTTGGGCACGAGGCCTCTTCACAGACCGAGTGCAGACCATTTTTGCGCATCGCAGATTTAATTTCTTGAATGCGTGAAGAGTCAGCAGGCAGTTTGATCTTCATCCACTCAGGTTTACGCAGTACAGCAGGTTGTTCAACGGCAACATTTTTTACCGGAATCAACGCCATTTTATCGGCATCACGGTATTTTACGCCGCGCTCAATTTGAATGGGTTTACTCATGGGTCAGTGATTTCCAAGAAGAGTGCTCAACGTTGTGATAGCCGAGCAAAGTAATGAATTCCCGCACCAGAACTGACTCTACCTCTGCAACGTTTGTCGGGCCGCCCAGATCTGCTGTCTGAGTCATTTGCATGCCAACATAACCGCAGGGGTTAATTCGGGTGAAGGGGGATAAATCCATATTAACATTCAGTGCCAATCCGTGGAATGAACTGCCTCTGCGGATACGTAGCCCGAGAGAGCAAATTTTCTTTTCAGGGATATGTGCCGTATTTGGCTCTGCATTGGCGTGCTGAGCGGCAATATACACACCGGGCGCATCAGCGCGTGCGTGTGCAGTGATGGAAAAATGTGCCAGTGAGTTAATCACACAATTTTCGATATGGCTGACCAGTTCACGAACACCGAGCTTGCTGCGGCGCAAATCAATCAGTACATACATGACGACCTGACCGGGGCCGTGATAAGTAACCTGACCACCCCTGTCTGACTGTACAACCGGAATATCACCGCATGCCAGTAAGTGTTCAGCTTTTCCGGCCTGACCTTGTGTAAAGACCGGATTATGCTCAACCAACCAGATTTCATCGGCAGTATCTGATGTACGCTGATCGGTAAATGCATGCATAGCACGCCAGATGGGTTCGTAATCTTGTTGCCCGAGCTGGCGAACAATTAAGGTTTGATGTTGCAAAAGCATCACCATGCAGTTGTGAACATTACGCTCATTATACGGACTTGTTTCACAACCGGAACCTGAAATTAGTGGCTATCGTACGATAATGGCAGCCTTGCATGGGTTGGTGTGAATGAGCAGAAGAGACATGTTCTGTGCTGATACTGTTTGGCAGCATAGTTTAGCGGCACAGAACACGATTTTACGCCCTGTTCGGTGCTGTTGCCCGAACAGGATATCAAAATTACAGTACCATACGCACGATATCGATAGCACCCAGCTCTTCATACAGGGTTTCAACTTGATCAATATGGGTTGCAGTAATGGTCACTGACACTGAGTGGTAAGTGCCTTTGCTGCTTGGTTTTACCGCAGGGGTGTAATCACCCGGCGCATGTTTTTGTATAACGGTAACGACTTTGTCAACCAGCTCAGGTTGAGCTAACCCCATGACTTTATAGGTAAAAGAACACGGGAATTCGAGCAATTCGTTAAGTTTTGTTTTTTGCATAGTCAGTGCTCCAGTCTGGAGGGTAACGCAGAATAAAAAAATGACCCCAGTATTCACTGGGATCATCCTTGATAGTAGATCGCGCTGATATAAACCACCTGCCGGTGTGTTGCAGTGTCAGGCTATATCGTCAGCAGAGAAATCGGTTTCTCTATACAGACTATATGGGGGCGAAATTAGCCAAACCAACGGTGGAACAGCAAAGTAAAGTAATCTGCTAGTCTGCTAAACATACCGCCTTCTTCTACGGTATTTAATACAACCAGCGGCTGTGTATCAACATCTTTTCCATCAAGCTGGAAGAAAATCTTGCCCACCACATCACCACGAGTCATCGGTGCTTTTAGCTCTTTATCCAGCTCAAAACGGGCTTTAAGATCATTTACACGGCCACGCGGTACGGTGATATAGACATTTTTCAGTACGCCAAGGCTGACTTCTGAGGCATCGCCAAACCAGATACGCTCTTTGGTAAATTCACGATCGGCTTTTAGTGGCTCAATGGTTTCAAAGAAACGGAAGCCCCACGTCAGCAGTTTTTTACTCTCTGCTGCACGCTGTTGTGAGCTAGATGCACCAATCACGGCAGCAACCAGACGCATTTTGCCTTCTGTTGCAGAAGAGACTAAGTTAAAGCCTGCTGCTGCGGTGTGGCCAGTTTTGATGCCATCAACATTGAGGCTCTTATCCCACAACAGTGAGTTGCGGTTTGGCTGGGTAATGCCGTTGTAGGTGAATGATTTTTCTTTATAGATAGCGTATTCATCGGGTACATCACGGATCAGCGCTGAACCAAGCGTAGCAAGGTCGCGTGCGGTACTGTACTGGTCTGGGTTATCCAGCCCGTGCGGGTTCATAAAGTGTGAGTTGCTCATGCCAAGCTCTTTGGCATACTTGTTCATCATGTCGGCAAATGAGTCTTCACTGCCGGCAACATGTTCAGACATGGCCACGCAAGCATCATTACCGGACTGGATAATAATACCGCGGTTTAGATCGGCAACTTTAACCGGCTTACCCACTTCGATAAACATCTTCGAAGAGTCTGGGTAGTTTTTACTCCACGCATTTTTACTGACGATAACAACATCATCCGGTGAAATTTTACCGGCTTTGATTTCACGGCCAATAACATAGCTGGTCATCATTTTGGTCAAGCTTGCTGGCAGAATTTTCATGTCAGCATCACGTTCAGCCAAAATTTTTCCGGAGTTGTAATCCATCAAAATATAGGATTTTGCAGCAATACTCGGTGCAACAGGGATCGTGGTGTCTGCAAAAGCATAAGATGCAGAAACAGAGATTGTGCCCAGCAGCAAGAAGCGTGCTGATTTAGTTAATCGGGTTAATTTCATGGTCTGAACAACTTCTTCCATGGCTAAAGTAAAGGGTTAATGTAAACAAACATCAATGTTTATTTGTGTAAAGTATGTACAGTTTATATGCACATGCCCATACACTTAATGCGTATCAGCATTTGCAAACGCAAATGCTTGTGGATAATTTTCATTTTTCAGCTGATCACGCAGCGCTTCTGCTTGCGCGCGGCTGGCAATCGGCCCAAGTTGTACTCTGTAAAATGCACCGGCTTGTTCTATCTTCCCACCAATATTATGGCTTTGCTTGAGTTGTGTCAGCAGGTTTGTGGCACGGGTCTGATCACTGATTGCTACCACCTGAACAGTAAAGCGAGTTGCCGAGGCATCCGCAGTGCTGTTAATCCGTGGGGTATTTGTGCGAGCGACCGATGCCGCGGTTGGGGTAGTCTCAGGTAACACTTCAGGTTCACCGGCTGCTGGGCTGATATGAATACGGGTGCTGTTACCTTCGGTACTGACGCGGGTGGTGACACCGTTTTCATCAGTATTGCTGTACATCGGCAATGGATCAGGCTGTGCAACGATTGGCGCAGGCTGTGTGATATAGCCGTTGTTGTCTGTACCGCTGATTGCAGGTGCAGATGGCTGTGCTGATACACCCATTGCTGTGCTTTGATCTTGAGCACTGCTGAGGGTTTCCATTTGTGGGGTCATATCCAGCGCAAAAGATTGTTGCTCTTCTTCTTGCTGCGGAGGATTAGCCACATCATTTGTTGGCGCAGGTTGTTGAGATACACAACCTGCCAGTAACAGGCTTATCAGCAGTGGGTAAATACCATGGTTACGCATCTGTTCCCTTATACGTTTTTAGACAGCATTTTTCGGTGGGTGTGAATAGACATTACTATGCCAAATCCTGCCATCAGTGCAATGATTGATGTGCCACCATGACTGATTAATGGCAACGGTACGCCAACGACCGGTAAGATACCACTCACCATACCAATGTTAACAAAGATATAAACAAAGAAGATCAGTGTAATACCGCCTGCCAATAATCGGCCAAAGGCAGTTTGTGCACGTGAGGCAATGGTCAGCCCGCGAGCAATCACAAAGAGATACAGAGCCATCAGCACCAGAAAGCCTATCATCCCCAGCTCTTCTGCTATCACGGCAAAGATAAAGTCGGTATGGCGCTCGGGCAGAAATTCGAGCTGTGATTGCGTTCCGTGCAGCCAGCCTTTACCGAATACGCCGCCTGATCCAATCGCAATTTTTGATTGGATAATGTGATAGCCTGCACCGAGCGGATCACTTTCTGGATTAAGCAGTGTTAGTACGCGTGTGCGCTGATAATCGTGCATCAAGAAAAACCAGAGTACCGGCACAAAAGCCGCAATCAGCCCGACTGCGATTAAGATTAAATACCAGCTGATCCCCGACAGGAAAACGATAAAAATACCGGATGCCGCAACTAAAATGGAGGTGCCCAAATCAGGCTGTGCAGCCACCAGCAGGGTAGGGATAAAAATAAGTGCCAGCGCGATGGCGGTGTTTTTCATCGACGGAGGCATCGGCTCTCGGCTGATAAAGCGTGCGACCATCAGCGGAACCGACAATTTCACCAGTTCAGACGGCTGAAAACGGACAAACCCCAGATCAAGCCAGCGTTGAGCACCTTTTGAGATAGCACCAAACAGATCAACGAGTATCAGCAGTATCACACCGACAACGTACAGGTAAGGAGCCCAGGCTTCGTAAACCCTTGGGGGGATCTGCGCCATGATAAACATGGCCAGTAAACCTAAGCTGACTTGGGCAATTTTACGTTCGATCATATCCATGTCTTGACCACTGGCGCTGTACATGACAAATGCGCCCATCATCAATAACAAAAACAGGCCGGTCAGCAGCGGCAGGTCAATATGGATACGGTCACAGAATGAGCGTGGCCGATTGGTGTCAGTCATTCGGTGTATTATCCTCTTGTGAAGCATTATCAGCAGGCTCAACGGCTTGTTTGCCTAGCAGTACATGATCGAAAATTTGTCGGGCAATCGGTGCACCATTGGTTGAGCCACCACCGGCGTTTTCCAGTAAAATAGAGACAACCACTTGTGGGTTCTCATACGGAGCAAAGCCGGTGAACCATGCATGGTCATGTAAGTTCTTGGCCAGTTTTTTGGCATCATAGGTTTGGTTAGCTGCCAGGCTAAACACCTGTGCTGTGCCTGATTTGCCTGCCGATTTATACGGTGTGCCGACAAACGATTTACGGGCTGTACCGTTACTGCGGTGGTTTACGCCATACATACCATCTTTGGCAATTTCCCAATATCCTGACGTTTTAACACCAATCGGCGGCAGTTTCTCGTCAGGATAATTCATGGTAATGCCATTTCCCTGAATAGATTTAAGCAGGTGTGGCGGTTTGACTTCACCATCGTTGATCAGAATGGTCATCGCTTTTGCCAGTTGCAGAGGGGTGGCTGTCCAGTAACCCTGACCTATCCCGACAGGGATAGTATCGCCCTGATACCAAGGTTTACGGTGGCGGGTTATTTTCCATTCACGTGATGGCATGATCCCCGGTCGCTCTTCAGAGATATCGATACCGGTAAACTGGCCAAAGCCAAATTTCTTCATCCAGTCAGAGAGGCGATCAATCCCCATATCGTAGGCAACTTGATAGAAGAAGGTATCGGCAGACTCTTCAATGGCCTTGGTGATGTTAAGCGTACCATGCCCCCACTTTTTCCAGTCGCGGTAGCGTTTTTCAGTGCCCGGCAGCTTCCACCAGCCCGGATCAAACAGGGTAGTTTTGGTGGTGATAACCCCCGTTTCAAGCGCGGCAACAGTGATAAAAGGCTTAACGGTTGAGGCGGGTGGATAGACACCCTGTGTTGTGCGGTTGATCAGCGGTAAATCGGGATCATTGAGCAGGGCGCTGTAAGTAGAGCTTGGAATGCCGTTAACAAATAAGTTCGGATCGTAACTTGGGCTAGAGACCATGGCCAGCACGCTGCCATCACGTGGGTCAAGCACTACCACAGAGCCTCGACGTCCAGCCAGAATTTTTTCGATGTACTGCTGCAGCTCTAAATCAAGGCTCAGAGTGATGTTTTGTCCGGCAATAGGCGGTTGCTCACGCAGTTTGCGGATCACCTTGCCACGGTTGTTTACTTCAACCTCTTCTGAACCGGTTTGACCGTGCAGAATATTTTCGTAATAACGCTCAATACCCAGTTTCCCGATATCGTGCGTACCTGAGTAGTTGGCAAGTTTGTCTTCTTTGCCTAATCGTTCGACATCTTTGTCGTTAATTTTTGCCACATAGCCGATTACATGGGTCAGAACCGGCCCATAAGGGTAGTAGCGTTTCAGGTAGCCTTTAACTTCAACACCCGGAAACAGGTATTGATTAATGGCAAAACGGGCAACCTGTTCTTCATTCAGTGGTGTTTTGATGGCGATGGAGGTGAAACGGCGGGCACGTTTTCGCTCTTTTCTGAAGTCCGCAATATCGCCATCGGTTAAACCGACAATTGGTTTTAGAGCCTCTAGCGTTTTATCTACGTTGTCGACTTTTTCCGGCATCATTTCTAGCTGAAATACGGTGCGGTTTTCGGCCAATAAAATGCCGTTGCGATCGTAAATTAATCCCCGGCTTGGCGGAATAGGCAGCAGTTTGATTCGGTTATCGTTCGAACGGGTTTGGTAATCTTCGTAGCTTTGCACTTGCAGATGATAAAGATTTGCCACCAGAATGCTGCTGAGCAGTAAAATACCGATAAAGGCGACCACAGCCCGTCGAACAAACAGCGCGCTTTCTGATGAGTGATCACGAAAATGAGTACGTTCCTGCTTCATTCGCTAATAAAATCCCAATGGCAATGTATCTGTATGACGTGTTACAGCTGATTTTGTTAACTATTCCCGATGGTAAGGGTGGTTAGTGGTTACACTCCATGCCCGATACAAGCTCTCAGCCACCAGTACACGTACCAGCGGGTGCGGCAGTGTCAGCGGTGACAGTGACCAGCTCTGTTCCGCCGCCTCTTTGCAGGCGGGCGAAAGCCCTTCAGGACCACCGATTAGAAAGCTGACATCACGGCCATCTTGTTTCCAGCGTTCTAGTTGTTCAGCTAATTGTTCTGTTGTCCAAGGTTTACCGGGAATATCAAGGGTGACTATCCGATTTCCCTTCGGAATGGCTGCCAACATCTGTTCACCCTCTTTATCGAGAATGCGCTTGATATCGGCATTTTTCCCGCGTTTTCCCGCTTGAACTTCTAATAGCTCAAACGGCATATCCTTAGGAAAACGGCGGGTATACTCTTTAAAACCCGTTTCTACCCATGCGGGCATTTTGGTACCAACGGCAACCAGTTGCAGTTTCACCGTTTAACCCCAAAGTCTTTCCAGTTGATACGCAGCACGGCTCTCTTCTTGCATCACATGAACGATAACATCGCCCAGATCAACAATAACCCAATCGCCGGTTTGTGTGCCTTCAATACCCATAGGCTCGACACCAGCAAGCTTGGCTTCTTTCGCTACATATTCAGCAACGGAGATGACATGTCGGTTTGACGTGCCAGTGCAAATCACCATGTAATCAGTGATGCTTGATTTGCCTTGCACATTGAGGGCAGTGATCTGTTGACCTTTAAGATCATCAATTTTATCGATAATGAAGTCTTGGAGTTGTTGACCTTGCAAAAGTTCCCCTTAGCTGGCAATTCGTTACCAGTAGAATGTAGAGTCGGTATAAAACAGGCGGCGGAGTATAGCACGCAGCTAGGCTGATGAGTACAACCGGTTCTGGCGGATATAGGCCGCGACACTGGCCGTTAATTGCTGATCGCAACGTTGACCTTGCTGTAATTGTGCTCGGATTTGGGTTGCTGAAATATCAACCTGAGGTGTTTGAGCAAAATAGAGCGCCCCCTGTGGTTGCTGATGTAAATCCATCGGGCAGGTTGTACGGTGTTGTGTTATCCACTGTCGAAAATCGGGATCGTCAGGCAGGGGTTGATAGTGGGGGCGCATGCAGACTATCAGATGTGCGACACCCAGCAATGCTTCCCAGCGGTGCCATGTGGGTAAGCTCAGTAACGAGTCTTGCCCGATAATAAAGGCCAGCGGCTGTTCTACGCCTATTTCTTGGCGGATATCTTCCAGTGTGTTGATAGTGTACGACGGGTTGCTGTGAGCCAGTTCACGCAGGTCGGGGACAAAAAGTGGATACTGCTGGCAAACCAGTGCCACCATGTCGGCACGCTGCTGTGCGTTGGCATGCGGTTGCGGGCGATGGGGCGGTAGATTGTTTGGCAGCAGTCGAACCTGTGTCAGGCCGATTTCAGTTGCCAGTGCGCTGACCGGCTCAATGTGCCCGCGGTGAATGGGATCAAATGTACCGCCATACAGACCGATTAACGGCAGGGAAGGCTGTGTGTGGTTGATGTCTGTATGAGCAGGCTGAATAGGTATCATCATGATAGGTCGTGCGAGAATGGCAGTGTGAGGGTATGCCCACAGAGGCTGCAACTGAGCGCCTGCAAAGCTGGCCATGCATCGCTACTGTAGTCTTGTTTTACCATTCGCTCAATCATTGCTAACTGGTGTAATTGTTGCCCGAGTTGTGCGCCTGTCAGCCGTTGCAAGGCATGTGTCAGTAGTGGCCGACGGTTTTGCCATATTTTGTGTTGATCAAAGAGTGGCCGCAGTGCATGGCTGTGCGGTTGGGCTGCCTGCTGCAGTGCTGTATGCAAGGTTAACAGCAGCATTAGCTCCCGCTGTAGGGTGCGTAGCAAAATGACCGGTTCGGCATCTTCATTTTTGAGCTGCTCTAATACCCGTAAAGCACGTTTGGCTTTTCCTTCGAGCAGTGCATCAATCCAGTGATAGGGTGTAAAGTGCGATGATTGGTTCACGGCTGATTCTACGCGTGGCAGGGTCAGTTTTCCGTCGGGGAACAGCAGTTTTAGCCGTTCAAGTGCTTGACTGAGTGCCAGCAGATTACCTTCATAACAGTGGCAGAGCATCTGCACCGAAGCATCATCGAGCTGTAATGCCAGTGTTCGAGCACGTGTTGCAACCCATTTAGGCAGTTGCGGCAGTTCCGGTGTTTGGCAACTGATCAGTGTTGCCTGTGGGCTGAGGGCTTTAAACCACTTACTGTTTTCCTGCGCCTTTGTTAGTTTATTGCCTTGAATCAGCAGTAAGATATCAGGGTGCAGTAAAGTCGCTAATTTACTCAGTGGCTCGGCATTGTGCGTGCCAGGGCCACTTTCCGGCAGTACCAATTCGATAATTTGGCGAGCGGAAAACAGGCTCATCGCTTGCGCACATTGGTAGATACCTTCCCAGTCGGTCCGGTTATCCAGGGCAAAACTGTGCCGTTCATCAAATCCTTGAACTCTTGCCTGCTCACGCAGTGTATCTGCACTCTCTTTGAGCAATAACGGGTCATTTCCCAGCAGAAAGTAGCACGGGCGTAACCCTGATTTTAGTTGGGCAGCGAGTTGTTCAGGAAAGATTTTATTCATCAGGCTGTGTATTCATTCGGGAATAAACTCGGTGTTGCACGGAATACCGTGGTTCGGTATTCCGTGCAGGTATGACATGTAACTGCTATTACATGCAGCGGCCGCATGAGAACTTACGGCCTGAGAACGTGTGTTTACCACCTATTCTCAGGGATCACTCGCGAGTTTCAGGCGTGCTGGGTGTCGAGACACTTTTAGGATGAATCGTCAGCAATTTGATCATTAAACGGCGAGCCGCTTCCTGATACATTTCATCACGCAGCAGCGCTTCTTCTGCCGATTTAGCGAGTGCGGTATTGGGGTTGTCGAAAAATGAGCGGGCAACTTGTACCGAGAGTGGATAAACATCCTGCCCTGGCACCAGTACCGATGCGTTCACCGTTAAGGTGATATTTTTCTCTGCCGCAATACCATTGCTGAACACTGATGAGACGACATCACCTTGACCGGCGCTGTTCAGGCGGAAGGTTGGAATATCTGAACCTGCCTCCTGCTCTTTCACCAACGTAATGTTGTTGAGTAGCATCTGTTCACGCACTGCGCGGGTTAGCGGGCCATAAGGATCATAGCTTTGTAATGTCATCGTCTGAAGGTTGGTGGGGATCTGCGTAGTTCCACGCAGATGAAAACCACAACCCGCCGTGGCAGCAAGTGCCACCACGGTCAGAATCAGCATTAACGGCTTGAATCGTAAGTGTTTCAACACTCGGGTGCTCCTGTGTTAGCCGACAACCACATTCAGCAGTTTACCCGGCACGTAAATCACCTTACGGATAGTTACGCCTTCGGTATGTTTGGCAATGTTGGCATCAGCAAACGCAGCCACTTTGACGTGCTCTTCGGTTGCATCAGCAGCCACAGTTACTTTACCACGCAGCTTACCGTTGACCTGTACAACCACCAGCTTGCTGTCTTCCACCATTGCCGCTTCATCAGCAATCGGCCAAGGTGCAACATCGATATCACCTTCACCGCCGAGCGCTTGCCATAAGGCAAAACCGATATGCGGAGTGATTGGGTAAAGCATACGAACTACCGCCATCAGCGCTTCTTGCAACAAGGCGCGATCTTGTTCGCTCTCTTGTGGCATGCGGGTCAGCTTGTTCATCAGCTCCATCACAGCAGCGATAGCCGTGTTGAATGTTTGGCGACGGCCAATATCATCACTGACTTTAGCGATAGTTTTGTGCAGATCGCGGCGCAGTGATTTCTGGTCAGCATTAAGAGCGGCAACATCAAGTGCAGCTACTGCACCTTGTGCAATGTGCTCAAAGGCTAAACGCCAGATACGCTTAAGGAAGCGGTTTGCACCTTCAACGCCTGACTCTTGCCACTCAAGGGTCATCTCTGCTGGAGAGGCAAACATCATGAACAGACGTACCGTATCTGCACCGTATTTCTCTACCATCTCCTGAGGGTCAATGCCGTTATTTTTTGATTTCGACATTTTGCTCATACCGGCATATACCAGCGGATGGCCATCTTTATCTTCAGCTTTGAGGATAGCGCCTTTAGCATCACGCTCGGTGATGACCGCATCGGTTGGCGCAACCCAGATCCGCTCACCGTTATTACCGGTGTAGTAGAACGCATCAGCCAACACCATACCCTGACACAACAGGCGTTTTGCCGGCTCATCAGAGTTGACCAAACCAGCATCACGCAGCAGTTTGTGGAAGAAGCGGAAGTAGAGCAGGTGCATGGTGGCGTGTTCAATACCCCCAATATACTGATCCACTGGCAGCCAGTAGTTCGCCGCATCTGGGTTTAGCATGCCATCGTTATAGTCTGGACAGGTATAACGAGAGTAGTACCATGATGATTCCATAAAGGTATCAAAGGTATCGGTTTCACGCAGTGCCGGTTGGCCGTTGACCATCACTTTTGCCCACTCAGGGTCGGCTTTGATCGGGCTTTGTACCCCGTCCATTGTGACATCTTCTGGCAGAACCACCGGCAGCATATCTTCCGGCGTTGGAACAACGGTACCGTCTTCCAGTGTTACCATCGGAATTGGCGCACCCCAATAACGCTGACGGGACACACCCCAATCACGCAGACGGAAGTTTACGCGACGCTCACCTTTACCTGGCG
>CAMTGL010000003.1 GCA_947071955.1 uncultured Plesiomonas sp. | reverse complement strand
GCCTACAACATCGGTTTCGGACACATGATGGATGCGCGCCGGTTGACCAAGTTGCAAGGGGGTAACCCCGATGCGTGGACCGACGTAAAACAGCGTCTGCCGATGCTGAGCCAAAAACGCTACTACACGCAAACCCGTTACGGTTTTGCACGCGGCGGTGAAGCATATCGCTACGTTGAGAACATCCGCCGCTATACGCAAAGTTTGGTCGGCTATGATCAGGCACAACAGCTGGCGATGGAAGCCAAACAAAAAGAAGTCGCACCGCTGAATGATACCGGCAAGGTGACCGTGATTAATTCAGCAAAAGAGGCCAGCACACAAAATGCAATTCAGCAAGAAGCGATGGCCGAGCTAAAATCACCCAACGCCAGTTTGATCACCGCCAAAGTCAAAGAGTAGTGGTGATAACACAGACCATACTAACCGGCAGCGGTTATACCTAAGTACACCTGACAATACCGCAAGCTTGTTGCACCCTCTACTGAGGCTGGAAAGAGATATCGCTCTTTTTCCGGCCTTTTTTAGTGTTCTGTTTTATCATACAGTTCAAGAATATTATTCTCTGCCTTTACCTATTATTCATATTCTGGTAACAGTATGCTTGTCTAATAGAAGTTTATATCGTTAAAAAGAGAGAGAATATATGATTCGACGCCGTAAAAGTCTGGGTGCAAGGCGGGTAGGTGTAGCATGGTCTCCGCGCCGTTTGCGGATGCTGGTTAACCGTAAGCGTAAGGTATTGTGCCGAAACCGTATTTTTGTACTGTGTAATTTAGATGAGGTCTGCGCAGAATCACTCAATTATGCACTTTCAAGCCCTGCGCCTTCTGGCCGTTAATTGCCGTGTTTGACACGGCATTTTACCGAACAAAATCCTACTCTAACGTCTGCTTTAACTGCATCTTGCGCGCTTTTTGCTCCGTCCGGCGGCGACGGAAAAAAGCACTCAGTTGCTCTGCACACTCAGCAGCCAGCACACCAGAAAGAATCGCCGGCTGATGGTTAAAATGCGGCTCACGCAGTAAATTCATCACCGATCCGGCAGTGCCGGTTTTTGCATCCGACGCACCATACACCACCTGCGCTATCCGACCATGCACCATGGCTCCGCAGCACATCGCACAAGGCTCAAGCGTGACATACAGTACCGCATCAAGCAGCCGATAATTGCTGATCACCTGCCCGCCCTGACGGATGGCCATCATCTCGGCATGCGCTGTCGGGTCATGCTGGCCGATAGAGCGGTTCCAGCCTTCGCCAATCACCTGCCCATTGAGTACCAGCACAGCACCGACAGGGACTTCTCCCTCAGCCTCGGCACGTGCCGCCAGCGTCATCGCATGGCGCATCCAGAATTCATGATCTTGTTGTTGCATGTTGTTACTCAGCGTCTTTCCTATCTTGCCGTGTATTATAAACAATGGCAGTTGAATCAACACCGTATCACGCCAAGTGGTAGCAAAAAATGTAAAAAAGGCTGCCAAGGCAGCCTTTTACAGTACGCAAAAAATTATCCGGCGATAGGATAAGTATAAGATGCTTGCAGCCCCAGCGGCAGGCCTAAGCCCCACCAGCAGAGCAGGAAGATGATCCAGCTGATCATAAAGGCAATTGAGTACGGCATCATGATGGAAACCAACGTTCCCACGCCGGTCTCTTTTACATAGCGCTGGCAATACACCACCACCAGCGGGAAGAAGACCATCAGCGGTGTAATGATATTGGTGGTCGAATCCCCAATACGGAACGCAGCTTGTGTCAATTCTGGCGATAACCCTACAGCCATCAGCATAGGAACCATAATCGGTGATAACAGTGCCCATTTCGCTGATGCCGAGCCGATCAGGATGTTAACCATCGCTGTCAGCAATACCATGCCGATAATGGTCACTTCGCCCGGTAAAGCCATATCTTTGAGTACACCGGCACCTGACAGTGCCAGCAGCGTACCCAGATTAGAATCCCCAAAAGCCTTGATAAACTGCGCGCAGAAAAATGCCATTACCATGTATGAGCCCATTTTGCTCATGGTACTGCTCATGGCATCAATAACATCTTTACCGGATTTAAATGTACCGGCCACTCGGCCATACACAATCCCCGGAAAGATAAACAGCAGGAAAATCAGTGGGACAATAGATTTCATTACCGGCGCGCTATAACTGGTCAGCGAACCGTCAGCAGCACGCAGCGGCGAGGTTTCTGGCCACAATAGTGCAGCAAGCAGCAGCAGACCACCCAACATGGTCAAGCTGGCAGCACGAAAACCACGGTTATCGGCTTCGCTGTACGCGGTCATGTCTTCTGGCTCTGGCAACTCATCATTAAGCTGCATTTTACTGACGCGCGGCTCAACAATACGCTCAGTAACCCACCAGCCAACCAGTGTGATCATCACTGATGAAGCCATACCAAAGAACACATTACACAAGGTATTTACCGTGTAATCACCGTCAAGTAGGCGGGCAGCCGCTTGGGTAAAGCCTTGTAACAGCGCATCATTACCGCAGGGAATAAAGTTTGCGGCAAATCCACCGGACACACCGGCAAAGGCGGCAGCCAAGCCAACCAGCGGATGACGACCCGCAGCATGGAAAATAATGCCCCCAATCGGGATCACCAAGACATATCCAGCATCGGCTGCGGTGTGGCTGAGCATCGCCACAAAAATCAGCATCGGAGTCAGCAGTTTAGCAGGCGTGACCCGCAGCAACTTTTTCAAACCGGTATTGATGTACCCCGATTGTTCGGCAACGCCAACACCGAGCATGGCAACCAAAACGATCCCAAGCGGTGCAAATGAGGTGAATGTGGTCACCATATTGGCCAGAAACGAGGTTAAAGCCGCACCGGTCAGCAGGTTATTGACCTGAACGGTTTCACCATTGGTCGGGTTAACCATATCAAATGTCATCTGCGACAAAGCAGCAGAGACAACCCATACTAAAATAAGCGCATATAAAAACATGATGGCCGGATCGGGTAATTTATTCCCAGCCCGTTCAACACCGTTGAGGAAGCGGTTCATCATGCTATTTTTTGGCGTTTGTGCTTGTAGTTCGGTCATTAGCATCCTGCCCAAGAGTAGAAGAAATAAAAAAGCGAAGAATGCTACCATGAAGGGATAAAACCATATATTACACAACTCAAAGAATAGATATTACCTATTTAAATCCGCCAAAATTGGCGAGATTGCGCACATATCATCAAAACGTAACGGTCTATTTTCCTTTATTTGCATAATTTTTGAGTAAACCGATTGCCAAAATAACGAAAAGATCTTCCTTGTATATGCAAGATCTTCTTTATGTAATAGCTTGTAGTAAACTACAAGCAGATGTAATGCCCGTATTTTTATTTATTTTATGAGGTTTATGATGTGGCAATTCGGCGAGCGCGTCCGTCAGGTATATGCACAAATTGGCAGTGGTGAAGTTGGCTATATTTCCGATGCGCTGCTTTGTGTATTAAAAACGTTAGACCGGATAGCTGAAAACAGCAGTCTGCCGGAAGATGTTCGTCAAGAAGCAGCTTACGCAGCAGCAAATTTATTGATGAGTGATGTCGAGCTGAAATAAATCTATGATGCACTGATGCATAACGCACTGTGCATGACCTATCAATGAAAGAGATAAACAGCTTATCACATCAGCAGTAATACGTTGTCTTGTACTTATACGGTTTACCGCGCGCCGCGTGCGCAGAGGAGTACTACGATGAAAGAGTATCAGCCTATATCTTGTGCTATTTATGACTTGCTTGAACTGGCGTGTATGCACCATTACCGGCTGCATATCACCCAAAAATCGGGCGAAGTGATTGAGGGCAAGGCTCTGGATATGCAGGTAAAAGATCATCAGGAGTTTATCGTGGTACAACTGTCTGATGGGTATGAGATGACGCTGCGTCTGGACACCTTACACTCGGTCAGCCATGAGCGGTTCGGTGTCCAGTTTTTTGATTAGTCTGACGCTAAGTAAATATGACTAAACAAGCACTTATCGCGCTGATTTTGCGGGATCACTTCCCTTTTAGGCTGGCATAGTAAGCGGCTAAATCAGCCAGTTGTTGATCGGTCATGCTCTCCATCAATGGGATCATCATACTGGTCATACCGCCAGTGCGATCGCCATCACGGTAGGCACGCATTGAGATATCCAGATAGGCCGCATTTTGTCCGGCCAGACTCGGATAGATTGGAATAGCGGCAATGCCAGCTTTGCCGTGGCAAGAGGCACAGCTGGCTGAAAGCACTTTACCCGCTTCAATATTGCCGTCAGCTGCCAGTACCGACGAGGATACGCCAGCTGCAAGCAGCAGAGCGAAAAATACGCCTGATTTCATATTTATCCCTTTTATTATTCTGCTTTTTTATTCTTTATGGTTTGTCGTGTTGATGCAAACCCAAACAACGCAACAAACCATAGCTCGACCTGTCAATAACGCGCAGAGCTATCAGCAAAGCCACGGTTTAGCCCAGTAAATTTGCCATTGAGGCTCTTTTTCTACCGCCTGCCCTTCACGGGTGACAAATACGCCCAGTGCAGCGATCAGGGTTTCACCATAAAACAGCAGTGGAATACGATCACGCTGCCACGGCGGGATCTGATTCTCTTGCCACAGTTTTTTCAACTGGCGTGAACCGTTACGCCCGATGATATGAAATTTACCCTGCGCCCGAAAACGGATGCTGACAAACTCAGCCGGTAACGGAGCACGTACGGTAATACCACCGCTTTGCAACCGCAATTCACCCAGATGATCCGGCAGAGTTAACGGGCCAAGGCCATTCCACATGTGTACGGTATCATGCAGTGGCTGCATTTGCGGTAACAGGTACAAACGCTGTTTAAAACGGCGTACCTGCCACTGCTGAATGCCCAAAATAGGGTCTGCATCAGCACGTGCAAGGGCAACCTGCGACCACAGCCGTTGCAGTTGCTCGCGTGATGGCATCAGCACACCAAGGCAGGAGAACCAGCGGCGCAGTACAGCTTGTCGCTTAAAATCAGACATGGCTTTGAGCCCATCAATTTCGATAGACTCCTCATCATCGAGCAGCGCTTGCAGCGATTCGAGCAGCAACTCATCGAGCAGAGCCTCCTGCTCACCGCACAGCGCAGCACTGCGGGCAATAGCATCACCGATATGCGGCCAACGCTGGGTTAAGGTTGGTAGTACCCGTAAACGCAAGAAATTACGGTCAAAACGCGGATCGGCATTACTTTCATCTTCAATCCAGCGTAGTTGATTGTGCTGCGCATAAGCTTCGATTTCAGCACGGGTCACTTTCAACAACGGGCGTAATTGCTGCCCACGGGTAAATGGCATTCGATCAGTCATTGCAGCTAAACCGGCTGGGCCACTGCCGCGCTTTAGCGCCAGCAGTACCGTCTCCATCTGGTCATCCAGATGTTGGGCTGTGACCAAGCTCTCTCCGGCAACCAGCAGACTACTGATTGCCTGATAACGAGCATCGCGGGCGGAGGCTTCAAGGCTGGTCTGTGTTTTTTGCACCTGTACGCGCGCCACATCTAGCGGTACGTTCCATTGCGCGCAAATCTGCGCACAGTGATCAGCCCACATATCGGCATTCTGGCTTAAACCATGATGAACATGTACCGCCCGCAACACTAATGACGGGTTAAGTGTGCGCAAACGCACCATGACATGCAGCAGTACTGTTGAGTCAACACCACCACTGTACGCCACTAAGATACGGGTATCTTGTCCGAGGCATTCAGCTGCATGTGTCAGAATAAGATCGCTGTTCATAAGATTTTAAAGGTCATTAATCTGGATCAGCACAAAGAGGGGATAACAATCTGTTATTGATAGGATTATCGGAATTATCATACAGGTTGTTATGGCAATACGGGTAGCGAATACCTCAGCTACCCGTACGCACGTTATCGCTCAATAGCTTAGGATGCAAGGATCAAAGCACTTGCGCCCGATATTGGCTGACCGGGTTCACAATATGATCACGCGCAGCAACAATTTGGAGTTCATATTTTTGGTTTTGCAGTGTACAGGTCATCACATCATTAATCGCATTAGCGGTATGCTCAAACGCTTCGCGCTCGGTTTTACCGTTTAGCAAGTTGGCCAGAAAAACAGCACTGGTCAGGTCACCAACGCCGACAGGCTGACGATCAAAATCATGCAGCGGACGGCTGATGTGCAGAGTCTGCTGCTGGCTAACCAACAACATTTCAAACTGCTCAGGATTTTTACCCGCACGGCTCAGATGCTTTACCAGCACCATTTTCGGGCCACGCGTCAGTAAATGTTTTGCTGCAGCCACGGCCTGTTCAAAATTATCAACAGCCATGCCCGACAAAATTTGCAGCTCTATCAGATTAGGTGCTAATACATCAGCACAAGGTACAGCATCACAGGTTAGGAACTCGGCTACACCATCGGCAACAATACAGCCTTTTTCCGGATGCCCCATGACCGGATCACAAAAATAGAGCGCATCAGGATTTTTTGCCTTCACCGCACGCACGGTGGCTAAAATAGATTGCCCCTGCTCTGCCGCCCCAATATAGCCCGACAGCACTGCATCACACTCATTAAGTACACCGATCTCATCCATTCCTTGGGTAATCAGACCAATTTGCTCCTGCGGAAAGACCATACCTTGCCATTTTTTATATTGGGTATGATTGGAGAATTGCACCGTATGCAATGGCCAAACATCAACACCCAGCAATTGCATTGGTAATACGGCGGCTTTGTTGCCCGCATAGCCATAAACCACATGAGATTGGATAGACAGTACATTTTTCATCAATTACGTGCTCCGAACGCGCAGCAGGGCAATCAGCGTTTAATTTGAATGGGTAAAGTAGAATAGGTTAAGAATATAAGATTTCATGAACGTAAGGTAAAAAAAACGGCGCTAAATGCGCCGTTTTTTGTATATACAAATTACTGCTTGATGATTTTCACAGTGTAACGGCCGTCATCTTGACGGTATGCACCGTGGATATCAGTTTCGAAACCTGGGAAGTGAGCCCCGATTTCGCACAGCATTTGCAGGAAGTCCAGCACTGGGCGGCTCTCTTCGGTGATCATCTCACCTGGCATTACCAGTGGAACACCTGGTGGGTATGGCAGGATCATGTTCGCATTGATCTTACCAACCATGTCTTCCAGGTAGCACTCTTCGATGTTGCCACGCAGTTCTTGTTGGAACGCAGCGTGTGGAGTCATCACCAGCTTAGGCAGAACTTCGAACGCAGTGTACATCAGTTCTGGCAGGTTGTGATGGCAAATCAGCTTGTGAATGCCTTGTGCCAGTTCTTGGATGCGCATCTCTTCGTAGAACTCTGGGTTAGATGCGTACACGCTTGGCAGTACGTTCTTAACCTTCATGTTCAGGTCGTAGCAGCGTTTGAACTCAGTCAGGCCGCGCAGCAGGCTCAGAGCCTTGGTCTTATCGATACCGATGCTGAACAGGAACAGCAGGTTGTAAGGACCAGTCTTCTCAACGATGATGCCACGGTCGTCTAGGAACTTAGCAACCAGTGATGCTGGGATACCTTGCTCTTCTAAAGAACCTTCTTTGCTCAGGCCCGGAGTCAGCAGGGTAACTTTGATTGGGTCAAGGAACATATGATTTTCATCGATGTCCTTGAAGCCATGCCAGCCGTCTTTCGGATCCAAGTTCCAGCAAGCCACTTCATCAATGTTCTCTGGCTGCCATACGTCGAAGAACCAACCTTCGCACTCAGCACGCAGTTGCTTGATTTCCTTACGGAAACGAATTGCGCGGTCGATAGAACCTTGAATCAGACGCTTACCTGAGTTGCCTTTCATCATTGCAGCAGCAGTCTCAGTAGAGGCTACGATACCGTAATGTGGAGAGGTAGAGGTGTGCATCATGTACGCTTCGCTGAAGGTCTCTTCGTTGATATCACCTTTAACGTGAATCATAGAAGCCTGAGAGAACGCCGCCAGCAGTTTGTGAGTAGACTGGGTTTCGTAGAATACTTTACCCGGTACACGCTCACCGCTCATACCACACTTGCCCTTGTAGATAGGGTGGAAGTTAGTATAAGGAACCCATGCAGAGTCAAAGTGGATAGACTTAACATCCAGAGTTTGCTTGATGGTATCAGTGTTATACAGCAGACCGTCGTAAGTAGAGTTAGTTACTACGGCGTGAACTGGCCACTCTGCATTTGGTGTTTCAGCAATTTTCTGCTCGATAGTTTCACGAGTGAATTCACTGTGCGGGATACCACCTAAAATACCGTAAGCGTTACGGGTTGGGCGGAAGTACAGTGGAGTCACATCGCTCATCATCATCAGGTGAGTCAGAGATTTGTGGCAGTTACGGTCGATCATGATGGTGCTGCCAGCTGGTGCTGAGTACATTCCTACGATTTTGTTCGCAGTAGATGTACCGTTAGTCACCATGTAGCTACGCTCAGCATTGAAAGTACGTGCAATGTACTCTTCTGCTTCTTTGTGCGGGCCTGAATGGTCCAGCAGTGAACCCAGCTCGCCTACAGAGATAGAGATATCAGACTTCATGGCGTTCTCGCCGAAGAAATCATAGAAAATGCTACCCACTGGAGATTTCTGGAACGCAGTACCGCCCATGTGACCTGGAGTACAGAAAGTGTACTTGCCTTCGTCAACATATTTGAACAGTGCTTTAGTCAGCGGAGGCAGGATCTCATCAATGTAAGAAGCAACAGCTTGCTTAATTTTCAGAGTGATGTCTGAAGCCATGTCCAGCGCATACTCAAAGAAAGTTACGTTTAGGCGCAGATCGCTCAGGCTAACGTCCAGGCTTGAGTGGGTGTTAGCAAACGCGAACAGAGGCAGCTTTTCGTTCAGTTCATTGATATCGCGGCACAGGTCTAAGCTGTAGTTATCCCAGTCAAATACCACACCCGCAACGCGAGCATTGTTTTCCAGCAACTTCAGCAGATCTTCACGATCGTTTGGATAAACAACTTGGAAGCCTTTGTCTTCTAAAGACGCATGCAGTTCACGGATCGGCTCTTCTTTAAAGAACGCGCCCATATGGTTCATGATAGCAATAATATTCATTTACAACCCTTACTTAATACCGTGCCATTACCTTTGTTATATCAAGATAATCAAGAGTGTAATGGCACGTTAGGAGAAGTCTTTATCGCGTTAGTCGCATAAATTACGCGGCTGAAGCGGCTTTGTCTGCGGCGCTTTTCTTACCAATTTTGTTTGCGTAGAACATCAAGATGATCAGGCTAACAATAAAGGTTGCAGTCAGTTCAGCAGAACCGGCACCTGCCAGAGCGATGAAACAGAATGCTGCAGCAATTACAGACGCTACGATGCTTAGAACACTACGGGTAGTTGCACCCTCGAAACGAATCAGGTTAACCGCTGAGTAGAAGTACGGCAGCATAGTCAGCAGTACCGCGATACCGGTCAGCTGGCCGAACAGATCAGAAGCGTTCGCGCCATTTGAACTTGCTACAGTCAGCAGAACCATCAGAGCAGTCATTTTGCAAGACGCCAGAATCAGGCCTTTCTTAGGTACGCCGTTCTTGTCCATCTCGCCATATACAGCCGGGAAGTTACCGTCTTGTGCAGCACGAGCACCGGCTTGACCTACCAGCATCATCCAAGAACCCAGAGAGGTCAGACATGCCAGAGCAGTAAATGCAGAAACCAGTGGAACAGCCCAAGAACCAACCATCTTAGAGGTACTTACGGCAAATGGTGCACCAGAGGCAGCCATTTCAGCAGCAGGGAACATACCCGCCATTACCTGAGTAGCCAGAATGTAGATGATACCTGCCAGACCTGTTCCCAGCATGGTTGCCATTGGAACAGTACGCTGTGGGTTTTCAACCATACCGGTACTTACCGCGGCAGATTCAACACCTACGAATGCCCACAAGCACAGCAGCACAGAGCTGATCACGGCTTTAGTGTTTGGCTCACCGGTGGTGTTCCAGTTAGCAACATAAGTGGCAGTATCAAACCAAGCCCAACCGAAGATAGCAGTACCTACAACTGGGATCAGAACCAGAACCAGACCGATACTGGTCAAACGGCTCACCCAAGAACCACCCAGCAGGTTGATAAAGGTAAAGAACCATACCGCACCGATACAAGCGATACCGGCAGCAACCGGCTGGTTCAAAATTGGGAAGAATGTAGACAGATACGCAACTGCGGTAATTGCAATTGCCAAGTTACCAATCCAGTTTGCATGATAATACAGCACACCGGTTTGGAAACCGAAAACCGGAGCAACCTCACCTGCATAAGCAATTGGGCCACCCTCTTGCGGGTTCTTTGTAGCTAGGCGCGCATAAACATAAGCCAATGACATTGCGCCAATCAGGGAAATAACCCAACCCCAAATGGAGATAGAACCAATACGAGCTAAGTTAGCTGGCAGCAGTGCGATACCACTACCCATCATGTTACCGGCAACAACACCTGTACAGGCAAGTAGACCGATTTTTTTCGTCGATGACATGGTGACTCCTGAATTTCATTTTTTTTGAAATTTCACCATTACGCTAAATATTGTGGATATAAAAATATATCCCGCATCAACGTAATGACTACTTTACTGATATGGCATCATCGTGAACCACATCAGCCTGCAGTACTCTTTCTATTAAATAAGCTCTATAAAGTTGAATAAACGTAATATCCCACTCATCTATCTTTATTACAGCACGATTACAGCACGCAATTTAGCACTGCTCATTGAGATGACTTTTTTCAAGCTGACATTACGTTTTAGCACCTTAACAAAACAGACCTATTCACCTAAGCAACAATGCATTTGTATTTAGCATTTGTATTTTCAGGCTGGCGAAAAAATCAAGCGTCGATAAATACTGCTTAATCGCTGCCGAGCTATTTTGTGGGATAAATATATCTATCGAGCGAAAGAAAGTCCTAAAGTAAAACTAAACTTCTTCCCTCACATCAAGAAATGACACAAAGAGTACCTCTTGACCCTCATGTCAAAATGTAACCAATAACCAATAAAGGCAGCGAAAATCAAGAATTAATAAAATAAAATCAATGAGTTGATAAGAATTTCACAATGTAAAAACAAACAAAAAAGCGTAATAAGGCACACACACTTGATATATTTAGACACAAACCGCGCAAGATAGAAACGAACGTATTTTAAGCGCATATAAATATCTTGATAATATTTATATTGCTTAGATAAATCCTCATCAGCACAGAGCAATAGAACGACATATCCCATACCAAAAAAGCATCAATCCGGTTGTCAGCAGATACACTATTGACTAAATAAAACCGCATATCTTGCATTGCAAGATACTCATTCTCAAGCACACACATAACATAAACCGCACATCTGTATGCATATCACCGTTAAAATAATAAACACAGATACACCAATCGTGCATAATCAGTTATGAGTTATGAGTTATGAGTTATGAGTTATGAGTTATGAAAAAAGCCACACTAAAGGAGGGAAAGAAAAAGAGAGAACACAGCAAATAATGAGGGATAAATCAAAAACAGCACATCCACATCTGAACATTACAATCAGCAAAATAACAGTAAAAAATACATAGCGTAGTTCATCACCAACCGCGCCCTCGCATACTGAAATTACTCGTATGACTCATTGTTCAGATAAAAAGCCACCGCACTCAAATCACTTTGGAAGAGCGCATACTTAATCCAATAGTAGGTTCCAGACCCTGGCTGCTGATTATAGGCAGAAAGATAGGCATCAGAAGCATCACTAAATAAGCCTTCAAGCTCATACACCTTGCCCAAAATCACATACGACAGCCAGTTTTTCTCTAACCTGACCGCCTGTTCAGCATACGACTGCGCCATGGCCAGATTACCGTTAATCAACTGAAATAGCGCCTGTAACTGCAGTAAAATCGGGTTGCCCTGCAACTCCGGATTCTCAACCAAAGCCGCCAGCTGCTTTTTAAAATCGTTACGTAGCTCAGCATAATTATCTGCCGGTTGCAGCGTCATCAGCACCATATTATTCAGCAACAACTCAGCATCAGCATAAATAAACTTCGGATAACGCTTCAATAATGACTGTAACAACTCGCGCGCAGACAGCAGAGAATCCACATCGCCATTTTGCAGCAACTGATGCGCATGATAATACTGGCGTAATGCATCACCATCTTGCGGCGCAACACGGCCTAATCTATCAATCAACCCTGTCGGAGAAGCTAGCCCCAACACCGCGAATACATGGTTAATAACATCAACCTGCACTGTCAGCAAATTGGTTTCGGTAATAATATACCGTTTGCTCATCAATGTTTTTTTGGTGGCATTGTTAACCAAAGAAATCGCCAAAAAACATTGAGTTGCAGTGTGATGCTGCTGATTCTCAAACTGTGCATACAGCGTTTTACCTGCCGTAGGTAAACGGTGGCCAACATAATTGGTCATATCGTGCGCGGTATACACACTGTAATTATTCAGTGCCTGTGACAGTAATCCGTTAACACTGCTAATCGCCCCCTGACTCTCGGCACACGGCGTGTCGGAATTAGAGATCCACTGGATCTCAATGTCATTCGGATTCATCAACAACGGCGCACCCTGCCGAGCAGGATACAAAAAATAGGCCGATAATCCGGCAAGCACCGCCAATAACAAAGAGATAAACGCCACTTTCCACCCTACCGAAGAGGGCACTGACACAACAGCGCTCGCATCCCCTACCGGATGACTTGCTAGCTGCGCAGTCGTTCGGTCATTTGCCACACTGTCAGCCACATTCACGGATGAGTCCGCAGAATATCCGCTTCCCATCTGCGTCTGCATCTCGCTGATTTTATGGAGGTCTACAACACTCTCAGTACTCGGCACAGCCTCACTGTGCTGACCAAGTATCATCGCGGATGTCATATTGACCGAAGAGAGTGGTGTTGTCAGTAAATCACGGGTATCGAGCATACTGTCAGCTCGCATTTCACCGGTGGGTTCAAAGCTGCTGTCAAAACTGCCATCTAAGCGATCATACGACATACACACAGTGACAGGTGCAACAAGGCGATAACCACGCTTAGGCACGGTCATAATATATTCAGGCGCATCGGCACGGCCATCTTTCAGGCTTTTACGCAGCTCTGAAATGCACTGGGTTACCACATGTGGGGTGACAATATTGCGCGTCCAGACATTATCAATCAGCTCATCGCGGCTCAGCACTTCCCCCGGATGAGCGGAAAAATAGCAAAGCATATCCACGAGTCGTGGTTCAACCACCAAAACCCGATCTTCACGGACTAATTTATTATCGGCGGCAGAAACTAGCCACTCACCCACTCGGTAAGATTGATCTCGCATTATAAGGAATGTGGTTTCATGCTATCAGCGCAAAATTTTGAGGTTGCAAGGCTAACACGCTTTCGATATGAGAAAAACTTCCTATATCAAACAAAATTGAGAAAAACGTACTTTCCTTGATATAAATGTCACTTCACGTATGTTATGTGCTCGATCATGAGCTGTAAAAATGGCGGCATACTGCCGCCATTCTTGTGTATCACTGGTAATACCCTGTTACCACAGGCCGTAATGCCATCAACAGTAACCGTAATTCATCAAACGGTGATAACGACGATCGAGCAGCATTTCGGTATCTAGCACATCAAGATCTGATAAATCCTGCGCCAACTGCGCACGCAACGCTTCGGCCATCGCCGGAACATCACGGTGTGCCGCACCGAGAGGCTCGGGGATCACACTGTCAACCAAACCCAGCTCATGCAGACGTGGCGCAGTAATGCCCATCGCTTCAGCCGCTAAAGGTGCTTTATCGGCACTTTTCCACAAAATAGAAGCACAACCTTCTGGGGAGATCACTGAATAAGTGCTGTATTGCAGCATATTCACTTTATCACCCACCCCGATAGCCAGTGCGCCACCTGAACCGCCTTCACCGATCACCGTACAGATAACCGGTACTTTCAGCGTTGACATCACTTTCAGGTTATGTGCAATCGCCTCTGACTGACCGCGCTCTTCTGCGCCCACGCCCGGATAAGCACCCGGCGTATCAATAAAGGTGATAATCGGCAGATTAAAACGCTCAGCCATCTGCATCAGGCGCAGCGCTTTACGATAACCTTCCGGTGCCGGCATACCGAAGTTACGGCGAATTTTCTCTTTTGTCTCACGCCCTTTTTGATGGCCAATAACCATCACCGGACGATCATTTAAGCGCGCAATCCCGCCGACAATCGCCTTATCATCAGCAAAAGCCCGATCTCCGGCCAATTCATCAAATTCGGTAAAAATATGCTCAATATAATCAAGCGTATAAGGGCGACGAGGGTGGCGAGCCAGTTGCGCAACCTGCCATGCACCTAAATCAGCAAAAATCTTACGGGTCAGCTCTATGCTTTTTTCCTGTAAGCGGCGGATTTCATCATCAAGATCAAAATCCATTTTTTCATTTTGGCGATTTACCGAGCGAAGCGAATCAATTTTAGCTTCCAATTCGGCAATCGGCTGTTCGAAATCCAGAAAATTCAGACTCATAATTATGTTTGTCCTAGTCAAACTCCAGCTCGACCTGTTCAGACCCAACCAGCGTACGCAGGCTAAGCAACAGTTGATCGGATGGTGTTACACGCCATTCAGTACCCAAACGTAAACGGGCCTGTGCATCGTCCCGCTGGTAATAGATATTGACCGGCACACTTCCGGCGCGGTGTGGCTCCAATGCCTGCCGGAAACGGCTGAAAAACTGGTCATCAATTTGCCTGTCTGTCAGCGAGATAGCAAGGCTGCGAATGTATTTTTCCCGCGCCTCGCCGATATCCAGTACTTCCCTGGCCGTCATTCTAAGTCCGCCAGAGTAGTCATCAAAGCTGACCTGTCCGGTCACAATCAGAATTTTATCTTTTTCTATCAGCTGTTGATACTTATCTAACGCATCAGAGTAGAGCATTACTTCTAAACGGCCGGAACGATCATCGAGTGTTAACAGGCCAATGCGTGATCCACGCTTGGTCGTCATCACCCGCGCGGCAACCACCAAACCGGCGGCAGAAGTTACCTGTCCACGCGGTGAGGCTACCATGTCTTTTAAGCGCGCCGGTACATACCGCTCAATTTCTTTCAGATATTGGGTGATAGGGTGTCCGGTCAGATACAACCCCAGCGTTTCACGCTCACCCTCAAGCCACACCTGATCAGGCCAAACCGGTACATTCGCGTAGGCTTTCTCCACCTGCTCGGGAGCATCAGCCAACACACCGAACATATCAACCTGCCCCAGAGCTTCGGCTTTGGCATGCTGATCGGCTGCTTTTAACGCTTCGGCAAGCGTCGCCATCAACGCTGCACGATGCGGGCCAAGTCGATCCATTGCGCCGGATAAAATCAGTTTCTCCAGAATGCGGCGATTAATCCGTTTGACATCAACACGGGCACAAAAATCAAATAAGTCTTTGAAATACCCCCCCTGATTACGCGCTTCAACAATCGCCTCAATCGGGCCTTCACCCACCCCTTTTACCGCGCCAATACCATACACCACCTCACCTTCAGGGTTGACGTGAAAACGGTAATGGCCGCTATTAACATCAGGCGATAAGATCTTCAGCCCCATCCGGCGGCACTCTTCGACTAAACCGACAATTTTATCGGTATTGTCCATATCGGCAGTCATTACTGCTGCCATAAACTCAGCCGGATAGTGCGTTTTTAACCATAATGTCTGGTATGACACCAGTGCATAAGCAGCGGAGTGTGATTTGTTAAATCCATAACCGGCAAATTTCTCTACCAAGTCAAAGATCTTCATAGAGAGTTCGCCGTCAACACCGTTGTTCTCAGCACCCTCTTTGAACGTGCCGCGCTGCTTGGCCATCTCCTCAGGCTTTTTCTTACCCATCGCTCGGCGCAACATATCTGCACCACCCAGCGTATAGCCAGAGAGTGTTTGCGCAATCTGCATAACCTGCTCTTGATACAGGATAATGCCGTAAGTTGGGTCAAGAATCGGTTGCAGTGATTCATGCTGCCATTCAACATCAGGGTAGGATATCGCTTCACGGCCATGTTTACGGTCAATAAAGTTATCCACCATCCCCGACTGTAACGGGCCTGGGCGGAACAGTGCCACCAGAGCGATCATATCCTCAAAGCAGTCAGGCTTTAAACGCTTAATCAGATCTTTCATCCCGCGAGATTCAAGCTGGAATACCGCTGTTGTCTCCGAGCGTTGTAACAGGTCAAAAGAGGGCTGATCCGTTAGCGGGATAGCCGTAATATCAACGGGAGGGAACCCCTCTTTCTCAAGGCGCGGGTTAATCATCTCCAGCGCCCAGTTAATGATGGTTAACGTGCGCAGCCCCAAAAAGTCAAACTTGACTAAGCCGGCATACTCCACATCATTTTTATCAAACTGAGTAACCGGATGATTCCCTTCCGAATCACAATACAGCGGTGAAAAGTCAGTGATTTTGGTTGGTGCAATCACCACACCACCGGCATGTTTACCGGCATTGCGGGTCACCCCTTCGAGCTTACGGGCCATGTCAATCAGCGCACGAACCTCTTCATCGGCATCGTACACCTCTTGTAGCTGTGGCTCAGCTTCAAAGGCTTTTTCCAGTGTCATTCCCGGATCTGGCGGCACTAATTTTGAGATGCGATCAACAAAACCATACGGGTGGCCGAGTACTCGCCCTACATCACGAATAACCGCTTTGGCCGCCATCGTACCGAACGTAATAATTTGCGATACCGCTTCGCGACCATACATTTCGGCAACATGATCAATCACCTGATCGCGCTTATCCATACAAAAATCGACATCAAAGTCGGGCATGGAAACACGCTCAGGGTTCAAAAAACGCTCGAACAGCAGATCAAATTCCAGCGGATCAAGATCGGTAATACTCAGCGCATACGCCACCAGCGAACCCGCCCCTGAACCACGGCCAGGGCCAACCGGAATACCGTTATCTTTTGACCACTGGATAAACTCCATCACAATCAAAAAGTAACCGGGAAACCCCATCTGGTTGATAACATCGAGCTCAATTTGCAAACGCTCATCATACTCAGGCCGGCGCTCGGCACGGGTTTTCGGGTCGGGAAACAAGAAAGCTAATCGCTCTTCCAGACCTTCGCGCGATTTAAGCACCAGAAAATCTTCGGTACTCATATCTCCGGTCGGAAATTGTGGCAGAAAATATTCGCCTAAACGTACCGTGACATTACAGCGCTTGGCGATTTCAACCGAGTTCTCTAGCGCCTGAGGGATATCGGCAAACAGCGCACACATCTCCTCTTCAGTTCGCAGATATTGCTGTGAACTGTATTTTTTAGGCCGCTTAGGATCATCAAGCGTATAACCATCGTGAATGGCCACGCGAATTTCATGCGCATCAAAAAAATCGGGGCTGATGATCCGCACATCATTGGTCGCTACAACCGGCAACCCTTTCTCAGCCGCCAACTCTACGGCAAAATGCAGATAACTCTCTTCATCCGGCCGACCGGTACGGATCAGCTCAAGGTAATAACGGTCGGGGAAATAGGTTTGATAAAACGCAACACACTCATCCACTAAGACCTGATTATCACGCAGCAGTGATTTTCCCACATCGCCCTGACGGGCACCGGATAGCAGGATCAGACCTTCGTTTAAATCAACTAACCAGTCACGATCAATCACAGGGCTATTTTGCACATAACCACGCTGGTATGCCTGTGAGATCAGTAACGTCAGATTTTGATAGCCCGTATTATTGGCCGCAAGCACAGTAAGCTCGCTGAGCTCATCCCCAAGCAGTGGGTTATGCAGTAAAAAATCAGCGCCAATAATCGGCTTTACACCCGCCCCGTGTGCCGCGCCATAAAATTTCACAAGGCCACACAGGTTGGTAAAATCGGTAATACCCAGTGCCGGCATATTCAGTGCGGCAGCTTTTTTCACTAACGGGACTGTTTTAGACAACCCGTCAATCATGGAGTAATCACTGTGAACCCGTAAATGGACAAAGCGGGGTTGCGCCATCAGGAAACACTCCTTGCGGAAATTTTGAAAAATACAGAGGGATCAAAACAAACTAACAGCACCAACACCGGCAAAAGGCACAAACAGGTAACGTTAAATCACCTTTACAAGCCCAACACCCGCTTTACCGGCGCAAAACTGCGGCGGTACTCATCGGTAGCACCGTGTTCAGAAAGTAACCGCAAATGTTCTGCGGTAGGGTATCCCTTATGCTGGGCAAAACCATACTGCGGATAACGCAGATCTAATGCCTGCATTTCACGATCTCGGGTTACTTTAGCCAAAATAGAAGCGGCACTAATCTCGGCGACCTTGCTATCCCCTTTCACCACCGCATGCGCCGGCATCGGCAGGTGTGGGCAGCGGTTGCCATCAATCAGTACACAATCAGGCTGAATAGATAGTCCGGCCACTGCACGCTGCATTGCCAGCATAGTGGCATGCAAAATATTCAGCTCATCAATTTCATGCGGTTCAGCTCGGCCTAAACTCCATGCCAGCGCTTTTTCTATTATTTCATCGTACAGCGCCAAGCGTTTCTTTTCAGAGAGTTTTTTCGAATCGGCCAAGCCTGCAATCGGGTTTTTGGGATCAAGAATAACAGCGGCAGTCACCACTGCGCCCACCAAAGGGCCGCGCCCAACTTCATCAACACCGGCAATCAAATCCGCTTTTGGATAAACAAAGAGATCAGTCATTTTTATTCACTAACGCTAAAACTGCATTGGCTGCCTGCTTATCAGCATCGCAACGGATAGTCTGATGAAACTCACGGAACATCCGCTTGAGACAACGGTTATCTTGTGACAACAACATGCCCAATTTGGCGGTTAAACGTTCAACCGTGCAATCTTCCTGAATCAGCTCCGGCACAATTTTTTTACCAGCCAATAAATTAGGCAATGACACAAACTCGGTCTTCACCATTTTTTTAGCCAACCAATAAGTCAGCGGTTTGACCCGATACGCCACAACCATCGGCGATTTTGCCAACATACACTCTAGCGCTGCCGTCCCTGATGCCAGCAAAGTGGCATCGGCCGCCGTCATCGCATCACGTGCTTGCCCGTCGAGCAGCGTCAGGGTTAAGTCGGGGGCGATTTCAGCTTTTAATGCCAAAAACTGCTCACGTCTTTTGCGGTTTACCAGTGGCACTAAAATCTGCAAATCAGGCCGTAACGCTTGTAAACGCTGAGCCGTCTGCAAAAACGGCTCAGCCAGCATTTCGATTTCACTGCCACGGCTGCCTGGTAAAATAGCCAACACTGATGCAGCAGGGTCAAGACCCAATACGGCACGCGCGGCACTCTTATCCGGATCAAGTGGCATTGAATCGGCCATGGTATGGCCAATAAATTGACAAGGAACATTAAAGCGATCGTAAAAGGCTTTCTCAAACGGTAAAAATGCCAATACCAAATCGGTGGCCTTCGCAATTTTAAATATCCGATTTTGTCGCCATGCCCAGACCGACGGGCTGACATAATGCACGGTCTTAATACCACGCTGCTTGAGTTTTAACTCAAGGCCAATATTAAAATCAGGGGCATCAATGCCAACAAAGACATCGGGCTGCAACTGAGTAAACTTCTCAATCAAGCTATGCCGGATCTTCAACAACCGTGGCAAATGTTTGAGCACTTCAACCAGCCCCATGATGGCCAGTTCTTCCATATCAAACCAGCTTTCACAGCCTTCCGCTTGCATGCGCGGGCCAGCAATACCGACAAAACGTGCCTCAGGGTGTTGCTGACGCAATGCCCTGATTAATCCAGCACCCAAAATATCGCCCGAGGTCTCCCCCGCAACAATACCAATGACCAAAGGTTGGGTGTCCGGTAACGATCTCTGCTCTAAATCCATAACAACTTATCGGATAATTCCACGGGTAGAGTTGGCTAAAAATGCCACAAAAATCTGTACTTCAGGATGAGCTTCCGCCAGTACCGCTAACTCAGGACGCACTTCATCCATTGTTTTACCACTGCGGAATACCAGCTTATAGGCGTTGCGAATAGCATGCAGTACCGGTTTTTCAAAACCGCGACGTTTTAGGCCTTCAATATTCACCCCAAACGGTGAGGCGTGATTACCCTGTGCCATCACAAACGGAGGAACATCTTGCACCACAATTGAACCACCACCGAGCATCACATGCGGCCCAATACGGCAGAACTGATGTATCGCCGACATGCCGCCGACAATCGCAAAATCACCCACCTCTACGTGCCCAGCTAAGGTCGCATTATTGGCAAAAATGCAGCTGTTACCTACCACACAATCGTGTGCAATATGCGCATTGATCATCAGCAGGTTATCATTACCGATACGGGTGACACCGGTGTCTTGCACTGTGCCTCGGTGAATAGTCACGCTCTCTCGGATCACATTACGATCACCAATTTCAGTGCGTGTTGACTCACCGTGGTATTTTTTGTCCTGATTGGCCTCGCCAACAGAGGCAAACTGATAAATCTGGTTATCACGGCCAATACGGGTATGCCCATTTACCACAACATGGGATTTCAACACCGTACCTTCACCGATTTCAACATTCGCACCCACGCAGCAGAACGGGCCGATATGTACGCCCGCACCGATCACCGCACCCGCTTCAACAAGTGATGATGGGTGAATGAAGGCAGTTTCATGGATCATGTGTTTACACCTCGCGACGAGCACACATTAAATCAGCTTCACAGACCACATCGCCATCAACTTTGACAACGCCAGTGAAACGCGCAATACCACGACGCTCTTTAATAAATTTAACCTCAAAGATCATCTGATCGCCGGGTGATACCGGGCGCTTAAAGCGCGCACGATCAATGGCAGCAAAATAGTACAACTCATTGCCATTTGGCTTACCAAAGGTTTTAAATGCCAAAATACCAGTAGCTTGTGCCATCGCTTCAAGGATGAGAACACCCGGAAATATTGGTTTTTGCGGAAAATGGCCCTGGAAAAAAGGCTCATTAAATGACACGTTTTTTAACGCGTGCAGATAATCACCCTCTTTATAATCCAGCACACGGTCTATCAACAAAAACGGATAGCGGTGTGGCAACAGATCAATAATTTCTTCGATGCATAACGAGTTAGCTTGAGTCGTCAAGATGTTGTTCCTGTTTCTTGTCAGTCTTGAGCGGGTATGTACACACGCGGGCAAAAATACGTGCTTGTCATATGAATAATACGGCCTGCAACAAGGCAGGCCGTCTATCAATGACGCAAAACCGCAAGTACAAGCAGTTTTTTAGGAGGTAACGAAAAGTGATATCTATTCGTTATCTTTCCCCAATTTCCGCTCTACCGTTTTGAGACGTTTGTGCATCTCATCAATGTTCATCACTAAAGCGGCCGTTTTACGCCACGCTTTATTAGTTTGCAGAGGAACACCAGACGAGTACATACCCGGTTCACTAATGGGGCGCATCACCATACCCATACCGGTAACAGTGACTTTATCGCAGATTTCCATGTGACCATTAATCACGCTGGCACCACCAATCATACAATGACGGCCAATTTTCAGGCTGCCCGCCATAATAACACCACCAGCAACGGCGGTATTTTCACCAATTACTACATTATGAGCAATCTGGCATAGATTATCTATGATAGCACCGTCTTCAATAATGGTGTCTTCTAATGCACCGCGATCGATACATGTACATGCACCGATCTCGACACGATCACCAATACGGACACTACCGAGTTGCGGGATCTTGATCCAACGGCCACGATCATTGGCATAACCAAACCCATCAGCACCAATAACAGTACCAGACTGAATAAGGCAGTGTGCACCAATCGTTACACGATGATAAACAGAGACGTTGGCCCACAAGCGGCTGCCTGCGCCAATCTGCGTATCTTTACCGACAAAGCAACCTGCACCGATCACGACACCGTCACCCAGGACCACGCCTGACTCTATCACCGCATTTGCGCCAACAGATACATTCTGCCCTAACTGCACGTCATCAGCGATCACGGCACTTGGCGCAATATCCTGCGCCGGCTGCGGAGTGGTATCCATATATTGGGCTAACAGTGCGTAAGCCAAATAGGGGTTTGCCACAACTAAGGCGTTAGTTTTACAAAATGGTACATCGTCTGCGGTTAAAACAACAGCGCTAGCTGCACACTGTTCTAAATGCGGGCGATATTTACTGTTCGATAGAAACGTGATTTGACCAGCTTGTGCACGCTCAAGGCTTGCAATACTGGAGATGACGGTTTCGCCATCTCCGTGTACTTGCGCGCCTAAGTGCTCAGCCAGATCCGTAAGACGGTGTCCTGACATTACTTATTGCCTACCATTTTGACGACTTGGGAAGAGATATCCATATCTGGGCGTGCAAAGACAACCGCATTGGTGTCGATAACTGCACTATAACCTTCCTTACTCGCGATAGTTTTTACTGCATCTTGTACCTGACGCAGGATCTTATTACGCTCTTCAGCCTGACGACGACGGCTATCCTCTTCCAGTGCACGGCCTTTCAGATTGAAATCAGCCTGCATCTGTGCCAAATCACGCTCTGCTTTAGTGCGGTCGCTGTTTGACATGGTACTGCCATCACGCTGGAGTTTTTCCATGCGATCACGGATACGCTTTTCAAGCGATTGCAGCTCAGAGGCACGGCCTTTGAACTCAGACTCAAGCTGACGAGCTACTTTCTCACGCTGTGGCAGTTGCTGAAAAACCCCCGCAACATCAACAACCGCGATTTTCTGTTCTGCTGCATTTACAGCGGTACTTGATGCAATCAGTGCCAGACCTACGCCAGCTGCTTTTAACCACTTTTTCACCGTTGTCTCCTTACTTTTTTTATTTTGATAGTTTTGCTATCAGAATGTTCTGCCGATATTGAACTGGAATTGTTCAACTCGATCACCTTCATATTTCTTATACGGTTGTGCGTATGAGAATACAAGCGGGCCAAGCGGTGACATCCACTGAAGTGCGATGCCTGCTGACATACGAATACGGCTAGGGTCACCATAATCGCCAAGATATTGCGAATCAACCACAGTCTGACCATTCAACACGGCTGAACTGTCTTTCCAGTGAGTATCCCAGACTGTACCCGCATCCATAAAGACTGAGGTACGGATTGAGTTTTGATACTTCTCGCTGACAAACGGTGTCGGCACAATCAGCTCAACACTGGCGGTTGCCATGGCATTACCGCCCACTGAGTCTTCTGAACCGGTAAACTGGCAAGTTTCAGAACGAGGATCACAACGCTCTTCAGTACCTGGTTTGTACAGATACACCGCTTTCGGCCCGATGGTGTTCGAACGGAAGCCACGTACGGTGCTAAAACCACCGGCGTAGAAGTTTTCATAGAACGGCAGCACTTTGTCACCGTATCCGTCAGCAAAACCTAAACGGGAACGTCCAAGCAGCACCCATTCACGCTCTTGATCGAGCGGATAGTAGCCAGCAATATCAAAGTTCAGCTTATAGAACTGGTTATCTGAACCCGGTGTGGTGATCTTACCGTTAAAGTTTACCCGCATACCTTTGGTCGGGAAGTAACCACGGTCTAGGTTGTTGTAGCTCCAACCGGCTTTAAACTGGAAGTCATTCGATGAAAGTGTATCGCCATCAAAGTCATCCATAGAGTTCAAATACGGCTGCATATTGACTGTACGAGTAATATTAGAGATATCATTGTGTACAAAGCCTAGACCGGTTTGCAGGCTGTTGTATTCGTTGATAGGGAAGCCCAATGTACCGTCAACACCATAACTACTGTTGTTATACTCAGACAGGCTATAGTTTTCATCGGCTTTAAAATCGCTGTAGAAAATTCGCCCGCCTAAGCTAACACCATCTTTGGTGAAATACGGATTAGTATATTCAAATGAGGCATTAGTTTCGTAATCATTACGAACGGCATTCACACCAATACTGTCACCGGTGCCCAAGAAGTTATCTTGCTGCACACCCACTTGGAAGCTGATACCGCTTTCAGTACCGTAACCAATACCAAAATTCAGGTTACCGGTATTACGCTCTTTAACCTTGTACACCACATCAACCTGATCTGGGCTACCCGGCACACGCACGGTTTCGGTATCGACAGTTTCAAAGTAACCTAAACGGTTAAGACGCTCTTTACCGGTTTCAACTTGGTTACTGGCTAACCATGAGCCTTCCATCTGGCGCATTTCGCGGCGCAGTACGGCATCTTTGCTGATGTCATTGCCTTCAAAGCGAATGCGGCGCACGTAAAAACGCTCACCCGGATCAACGTTCATCACCAGTTTTACGGTCTGGTTTTGTTCGTCAACTTCAGGCACAGTCATCACTTTCGGGTAGGCATAACCGTAACGGCCCAGCAGAGATTTCACATCCTCTTCCATACGCGTCACTTTGGTGCCGTTATACAGCTCACCGGGTTCAATTTTGACCAGTTGATCCAACGCGGTTGTATGGCCAGCCATGTTGCCCATCAAACGCACATTTTCCAGCTTATATTGCTTGCCTTCATTGACGTTAATGGTGATATAGATACCCTTTTTATCGGGGCTCAAGCTGACTTGTGTTGAGTCAATTTTAAATTTGGCATAGCCGTGATCGCGGTAGTAGGTCTGTAGGGTTTCAAGATCGCCCGCCAGCTTTTGCTTTTGGTATTTACGATCACCGACCAGATTCCACCACGGCACTTCATCACGCAATGAGAACTGTGATAACAGCGTTTCGGTTGCGAATGCTTTATTACCTACAATGTTGATTTGCTGAATGTTGGAAGAGACACCTTCGGTAAACACCAGCTTTAAATCAACGCGGTTACGCGGCAGCGGAGTTACGACAGCTTTTACATTCGCGCTGTATTTCCCAACGCTATAGTAAAAATCTTCTAGACCTTTCTCGATAGAGGATAAGGTTGTGCGGTCAAGCGCTTCACCGACACGAATGCCTGAAGATTCAAGATTTTGCTTAAGCGCATCCTCTTTAATCGCTTTGTTACCCGAGAAAGTGACACTCGCAATAGTTGGGCGCTCTTTAACCTGCACCAACAGCGTATTGCCATCACGCAGCACTTTGACATCCTCAAAGTTGCCGGTAGCAAATAACGCGCGAATAACCTGTGAGACTTCACTATCGTCAACTTGATCACCCACTCGAACCGGCATACTGAGCAGAGCAGCGCCTTTGGCTACGCGTTGTAGCCCTTCGAATTGAATGTCTTTAACAACAAATTGGTCAGCACCGTAAGCGGTGGCGCTGCTGAAAAGCAGCGACGCAAGAAGCAGTTTTTTCATCGCCATCTTTATTATGCGTTCTTCCTAATTACCCCGCTTACAGGCGGGAAAAATCGTTGAATAGCGCAACGCCCATCAACAACACCAATAATACTGTACCGAAACGGAAACTGTACTCCTGTACTTTTTCCGATAGCGGTTTTCCTGTCAACCCTTCAATGGCAAGGAACAATAAATGCCCGCCATCAAGCACCGGCAGTGGGAATAAGTTGATAATCCCCAGATTCACACTGATTAACGCTAAAAAGCCCAGATAAAAGACAAAACCAAAGTCAGCGGTCATCCCTGCGCCTTTGGCAATAGAAATAGGGCCACTTAAGCTCTTAATCCCAACATCACCGGTAAACAGCTTACCTAGCATATCAAGGGTAAGTGTAGATAACTGCATGGTTTTTTGTGTCGCTTTTACCACGCTGTCTATAATACCGAATTGCCGTACAAAACTGTACTCTGGCGGTAAAGGTAACACTTTTGGCGCAACACCGGCATAGCCGACGGATTTTCCATCGGACATTTCATGGGTTTGCGGTGTAAGTGTCAGGGTCTGTGTTTGACCAGCCCGCTCCACAGTTAGTGATAACGCTTTATCTGGGCTCTCTTGTACGGCGTTGACAAATTCAGACCACTGAGTCAGAGGCTGACTATTGATTGCCGTAATGCGATCACCGAGTACTAATCCAGCCTGTTCAGCCGCTGAACCTGCACCAACAGAGGTCACGATTGGGAGTACATCAGGCCCTTTGGGAATAATGCCAAGTGCGCCAAATGCAGTCTCTTTGTCTGGCTCAAAATGCCATCCATCAAGCTGCAAGGCTTTGTTTTGCACAATTTGCGTACCAAACTGACTGACATCTACCTGTGCTTGTTTATCACCTATCAGTGAAACTAACGCAAGATTGACTGACTCCCAGTCAGGTGTTTCGATACCGGCAATTGATTTTAGTTCCATTCCCGCAGTAATTCCGGAACGAGCCGCAATGGAATTGGGTGTAACCTGCCCGACGACAGGGTGAACACTCGGTATACCGACTAAAAAGACAATCCAGTAAGCAAAAATGGCAAACAAGAAGTTAGCGGCAGGGCCGGCGGCGACCACCGCAGCACGTTGCCAGACAGGTTTAGTATTAAAGGCTTGATGGCGTAGTGCTTCAGGTACAGGAGCGACCCGTTCATCAAGCATTTTTACGTAACCACCGAGCGGGATAAGAGAGAGTGAGAACTCAGTACCCTGCTTATCTACGGTTTGCCACAGCACTTTACCAAAACCGAGTGAGAAGCGTTCAACTTTGATCCCACAGCGGCGAGCAACCCAGAAATGTCCAAATTCATGTACCGAAATTAAAATACCAATCGCCAGTAAAAACGTCAGTAAATTCCAGAGAGCGCCTGTCATGCATCTATCCTTGTTGTGATACGGTACGGTGACACTTAAAAGACTAACAGTAGCAGACACGCAAATACAGGTATTGCTGCTGTCAGGCTGTCAATTCGGTCAAGTACCCCACCATGACCTGGCATAATCTGCCCACTGTCTTTCACACCGGCTTCACGCTTAAACATGCTTTCGGTTAAATCACCCAGAACTGAAACAGCCACAGCAATAATTGAGCTGATAATCAAGCTGTGTGTACTAGCTTGCAAAGGGGAGTAGTGATCAAAAATAACCGCAATCAGTGCAGATGTGGCTAACCCGCCAATAACGCCTTCCCACGTTTTCCCCGGAGAGACTTTCGGTGCCAATTTATGCTTTCCGAATGTTTTCCCTGAAAAATAGGCTCCTGAATCAGCGCCCCAGATAAGGAACAAGACGTACAAGATCCAGACTGCACCAAAATGGCTATCAATGCTGTAGGCATACATGCGTAATACGATCAGCCCCCAAAAAAATGGGACTAATGTCAGTAAGCCGAACAGGACTTTTAAGCGTTTTGCGTTATGCCACCAGCGGGCAGAAGCGGGATATCCCAATACCATGCCGAGTGCCAATAGCCACCAGACAGGGGCTATCATCAGAACTGATTTAACGAACGGGTTCTCAAGCAGCAGTGAGGCATCTTGTACCGGTATGGCCCACAGTGATGCGCCTAAACCCACACCGCAAATAACCGAAATAGCCACACGTACAGGCTTACTCTCAAACCCGGCCAGCAATGCCCATTCCCATGCAGCTAGCATGCACAATGCCAGCGCCAATACCGCAAAGTAATCCGGCGATAATTTAAATAAACCGGCAATGACCAGTGGAACTAAGATCAATGCGGTAATAATGCGTTGTTTGAGCAATGAAACCTCCTAAGCTTTACTTATCCGCCGTTGCTCAACGGCTGTCGTCGCCAGTGCCACCAAAGCGTCTGTCACGACAGACAAAGGATAAAACAGCACGATCAAACTCTTGTTCATCAAAATCTGGCCACAATACCTCAGAGAAATAGAACTCTGCGTAGGCAATTTGCCACAACAAAAAGTTGCTGATTCTATGTTCACCACTGGTTCGAATGACCAAGTCGACAGAGGGTTGATCCCCCATGCACATCTTTTCCCCTAACAAGGTTTCATCGATCTCGTTGACTTCAATTGCCCCTTCTTGCACTTGCATTGCGACATGACGGGCCGCTTGCACGATATCCCAACGACCACCGTAGTTAGCCGCAATATTTAACACTAAACCGGTATTTTGCGCTGTCAGTGCCTCGACATGGGCTATGCGCTCTTGTAAGCGTGCGCTAAAACGTGAAATATCGCCAATGATGCGCAGCCGGATATTGTTCTTATGTAAGCTTTTGGCTTCATTATTGAGTGCGCGCATAAATAATTCCATGAGCGCAGAAACTTCTTGTTCAGGGCGACGCCAGTTTTCACTGCTAAATGCGTACAAGGTCAAGGATTTTATCTTCTGGCGAGCAGCATAACTCACCGAACGGCGCACCGCTTTTACACCCGCCTTGTGCCCAAAAATCCGCATTTTTCCCTGTTGTTTGGCCCAACGACCGTTGCCGTCCATAATAATGGCCACATGCTGCGGCATCAGATCGGCCGGAAACTCATGAGGTTGTTGCTCTGCCATAACGGTCCGTTTTATTCCTATCAAGAT
>CAMTGL010000002.1 GCA_947071955.1 uncultured Plesiomonas sp. | reverse complement strand
ATCGAAACTTTTGGTGGCAGTGCATGAGTAAACGCAATACCCAGCAGCGGCGACATACGATTGTTAATTTACTGCGTGAGCAGGGTGAAGTGAGCGTTGATACGCTTGCCCGCCGCTTTGAAACCTCTGAAGTGACCATTCGCAAAGATTTGGCTGAGTTAGAGCGTAACGGTTTGCTGTTACGCCGCTACGGTGGTGCGGTGCTGATCCCTCAAGAGCTGGTGAGCGAACCGGAAGAGGATAAAGTTTCGTTGCAAAAGTTAGCGATAGCAGCACTGGCTGCGACGCTGATCCGTGATCATAACCGGCTGATTATTGATTCGGGCAGCACGACAACAGCGGTGATCCCGCATTTGGCCGGTTATCGTGGTTTGGTGGTGATGACCAATGCGATGAGTGTGGCGGCAGCTTTGCAGGAACTGGAGATCGAGCCTACTATTTTAATGACCGGCGGAACATGGGATCCGCATTCCGAGTCATTTCAGGGGCAGGTGGCCGAGCAGGTGTTGCGCTCGTATGACTTTGATCAGCTGTTTGTCGGCGCAGCGGGCATTGACCCTGCGCGCGGCACGACAACCTTTAATGAGCTGCTCGGGTTATCGCGGGTGATGGCCGAGGTAGCACGTGAGGTGATTGTGCTGGCGGAGTCGCACAAGGTTGGGCGCAAAATCCCCAACTTAGAGTTGCCATGGTCACAGATCACCTGTTTGGTGACCGATCAGGGAATTGACCCTGACATTAAATTACACATTGAACAACAGGGTGTGCAGGTTTTGTGCGCACAGGTGCCGAGCCTGTAGTGGGCTGCGGCCAGCATGAATGATTGTCAGCGTTAACCATTGTCAGTGCCGGATGTTGTTGTGATAGACAGGCAGTGATCATTTATCAAGGAATTGAATACGATGTGTGGAATTGTTGGCGCGGTAGCGCAGCGGGATGTTGCAGAGATTTTACTCGAAGGGTTGCGCCGTTTGGAGTACCGCGGCTATGACTCGGCAGGTGTTGCAGTCGTTAATGCACAAGGTGAGCTACAGCGTGTTCGCCGTTTGGGTAAAGTGCAGGTGCTGGCTGAGGCGATTGAGCAACAGCCGATTGTGGGCGGAACCGGTATTGCGCATACCCGTTGGGCTACACACGGTGAACCTTCTGAAGCGAATGCACATCCGCACACTTCTGAGTTTATTGCGGTGGTGCATAACGGCATTATCGAAAACTATGAGTCACTGCGCGCGCAACTGCGTGATCGGGGTTATGTGTTCAGTTCACAGACCGATACCGAGGTTATCGCACATTTAACGCACTGGGAGCTGACCGAGCACGGTGGCAGCCTGTTTGCGGCAGTGCAGCGGATGTTGCGCCAGCTCAGTGGTGCATACGGCACTGTGGTGCTGGATTGCCGTGATCCGAGCCGCGTAGTGGTGGCACGTTCTGGCAGCCCGTTGGTCATTGGCTTAGGTCTGGGTGAGAACTTTATTGCCTCTGATCAGTTAGCTCTGCTGCCAGTAACCCGCCGTTTTATCTTTTTGGAAGAGGGTGATGTTGCCGAGGTGACACGCCGTGAGGTGAATATTGTCAACGCGCAGGGGCAGGCCGTTGATCGCGCGATTATTGAGTCGAGCGTGCAGCATGATGCCGGTGATAAAGGCCAGTTCCGGCACTATATGCAAAAAGAGATTTATGAGCAGCCGGTGGCGATAAAAAATACCCTTGAAGGGCGAATCAGCCACGGGTTAGTGGATTTAAGTGAGCTGGGTGAAGAGGCTGACCGCTTGCTGTCAGCTGTGCAGCATGTGCAGATTGTGGCGTGTGGTACGTCGTATCATGCGGGGGCGGTGGCGCGTTATTGGTTTGAGAGCATTGCCGGTGTTGCCTGTAATGTGGAGATCGCCTCTGAGTTTCGCTATCGTAAATCGGTACTGCGCCCTGGGAGTTTACTTATCACGTTATCGCAGTCGGGCGAAACAGCCGACACCCTTGCGGCGCTGCGTTTATCGAAAGAGCTGGGCTATTTGGGATCGCTGGCAGTATGTAATGTGCCGGGTTCGTCATTGGTGCGTGAGTCAGATTTATCGCTGATGACCCGCGCCGGTGCTGAGATTGGTGTAGCGTCGACCAAGGCATTTACTACCCAATTAGCCGCATTGCTGCTGCTGGTGGGGCGAATTGGCCGTTTACATCAGATGAGTGATGCACGTGAGCGTACGCTGGTGCAGGCGTTACAGGCACTGCCAAGCCGGATTGAGCAGATGTTGTCGCTCGATAAGGTGATTGAAAAGCTGGCGATGGATTTTAACGAGAAGCAACATGCGCTGTTTTTAGGGCGCGGTGATCAGTACCCGATTGCGATGGAAGGGGCGCTGAAACTCAAAGAGATCTCTTACATTCATGCCGAAGCTTATGCTGCCGGTGAGCTAAAACACGGCCCGCTGGCGCTGATTGATGCCGATATGCCGGTGATTGTGGTTGCACCGAATAATGAGTTGCTGGAAAAACTTAAATCAAATATTGAAGAGGTGCGCGCACGCGGCGGTCAGCTGTATGTTTTTACCGCGCAGGATACCGATTTTACTGCGGCAGAAGGGATGAACATTATTCCGTTGCCACCCGTAGAAGATGATGTTGCACCGATTTTCTATACCATTCCTTTGCAATTGCTGTCTTATCACGTGGCAGTGAATAAGGGAACTGATGTGGATCAGCCGCGAAATCTGGCTAAATCGGTGACGGTGGAGTAATGAGAGTTTGATTGTTTTCTCATACCGTATCAATGGGCTGTTTGGTACGGTATGAGGCTGTTTTCCTGCCATGTTTACTGCATTATTCTTAACGGTTATCTCCCGCCTCTTTCCCTGATCATATTGTTTTTATTTCTGTATCTAGATGACTTTTTTGGTAGCGCATCTCACTGTCATATCGTTTAGCCAATAAATACGTTACATAAGGGGATTACAGCAGAGTACGAATTTGCTGCTGTAGACGTTCGGCATGGGCGTAAGCACGAGCCTCTACCGCCTCTTGTGTATGATGTACATTGGGAACATAGGCCATGTTGTGGCTATAGACTGGTTTGCGGTAAACCATTTGGGTCAAGTAGGCGGTTTGTTCCAGCGGGCGCAGCATTTGTTCAATGCTAAAGTGGTTATACCCGAGTGCGCTATAAGCTTCTTCTGGTGCGCCGACGGTAAATGAAAGGATCAGATCTTTCCCTTTTAGTTTGTCGCCTTCAGAGCCGTAAGCAAAGTTAAAGGTAAAGACCTCATCAATCCATTTTTTCAGCAGTGCCGGTACAGAGTACCAGTAAAACGGAAATTGTAGCACGACAATATCGGCGGTAAGTAAGGCTTGCTGTTCGCGCTCAATATCAATGTTAAAGTCGGGATAGAGGCGGTCTAAACGGCGAACGTGTACATGTGTGGTGTTTTGCTCGAGCTGTTCGAGGATCAAGCGGTTAGTATACGATGTTGCCAGATTCGGATGACCGGAGATAACCAGTACCTGACGGGGGTGCTGAGTGTTGTGTGTAGAGATTGTCATTATTGAGTCTCGGCTAATATACAAGGTAGTGGCAGGGAGTGTTGTCAGAACAGAGAGCTTACCGTGAAGTGGATATCGGCTGTAGGGGGGCTTGACCCACTTCATTGTTAGGTTTTAGCTACTAATAATTAAAAGATCGGTAGATAACTATGTTTATGAAGGGTGTTACGGCAAACCAGTTGTGGGTATTTCAAACCATTGTGCAGGAGAGCAGTATTCGCGCGGCAGCCGGTAAACTGGGCATTGCCCCGCCTTCAGTGAGTCAGGCTCTTAAGCAGCTTGAAACTGTGCTGGGGTTGCCGCTGTTTACCCGTAATACCCGTCGTATGGAGCTAACGGCTGCTGGATTACAGCTGTATCAGCGCACTAAACCGTTGTTGGCGGAGCTGGCTGATGCGGTTGATAGTGTGCAGGATTTGCGTGATCAGCCGATTGGCCATGTCAGTATTACCTTGCCGCGTTTTGTGTATCAGTTCTTTTTCCGCCCGATCTATGCTGAGTTTTGTTTACGCTATCCGCAAATCCAGCTTGAGATATCGATCTCTGATGCAACGGTGGATATTTTGCGTCAGGGTATTGATATGGGGATACGGTTTGGTGATCGTCTGGAAGAGGGGATGGTAGCTCACCGTTTAACGCCGCCGATGCATGATGCGCTGTTTGCAACGGCTGACTATCTCACGCGTTATGGAACACCAGCAACACCACAGGCGTTACGTCAGCACAAATTGGTGCAGTACCGTTTTATTACCTCCAATCAGCTTGCGCCAGTGCGTCTGTGGTATGAAGATCAGTCATTGGTGGTGGATATGCCGGCTAGCATTGTAGTGAATGATACCGATGCGGTGGTAGATGCGGCATTAAAAGGTTTGGGTATCGGGCGAATTATGCAGCCGATAGTGGCCGATTTGCTAGCTGAAGGGCGTTTATTGCCAGTATTGGCTGCTCATTGGCACCCTTATCCCGGGTTGTATGTCTATTTTCCGCAGCACAGTCAAAAAACGCGACGGGTGCGAGTTTTGATCGATTTTTTGCTGGAAAAAAGTGTGCGCTGTTAATTTAGGTCTTACGATTAGACCCGCAGGTAAAAATACGCCTGCGGGTTTAGCATTAATATGAGATGAATACTGTTAGTGCGCGCCGCTGTTGCCGCCTCCGGCGTTAAATGGCGGTTTGGCAAACCAGATCAGCACCAGTAGGCCGATAAACAGCGCTCCACACAGGGTAAAGATAGTGTTGGCCGACAGAATATAGCTTTGTTGTGTGATCTGGTTGGCCAACATACCAGCCGATTGTTGGGCACTTAGTCCAGCACTTTGCAAGCCATGTAGCGCTTGTTGTGCGGCTGGATTGTAAGGGTTCACATGTTCAGTCAGGTAATTTTGGTTTACCGCTTCACCGTTATCCCACAACGTGGTTGTGATGGATGTACCAATAGAGCCGGCCAGTGTACGCATAAAGTTCGACAAACTGGTGGCATTGGCCAGTTGATTAGCCGGTAACCCTGACAGTGTAATGGTAGTCAGCGGCATAAAGAAGCAGGCCACTGCAATACCCTGTACAAACTGCGGCCAGACAATCCACTCAAAGCTAATATCGGTGGTAAACAGCGTTGCGCGCCAGAAAAAGCAGCCGGAATAGACCAGAAAGCTGATGCTGACCAGCACCCGCATATCGATTTTATTCGCATATTTACCAATGAGTGGAGATAAAAACAGCGGAATAAACCCGACCGGAGCTGAAGCCCACCCAGCCCACGATGCGGTATAGCCGAGGTTGGTCTGCATCAGCAGCGGCAGCAGCACAATCACCCCAAAGTAGATCATATAACCCAAGCTGGTACAGATCACCGCAATGGTAAAGTTGCGGTAGCCAAACAGCGATAAATCGATCACCGGATTATCGTCGGTCAGCTCCCAGATGATAAAAAATGAGAGCGCTACGGCGGCGGTTACGGCTAGGATCAGTATCTCATTAGAGTTAAACCAGCCGAGCTCACGCCCCTGATCGAGCATGATTTGTAGGCTACCTACCCCGATGACCATCAAGCCCAGCCCGACCATATCCATCGGTTTATATTCACGTTCGGTTTCACGCCCTGCCAGCACCTTACGGGTTAACAACACCACAAAAATACCGACTGGAACGTTGATAAAGAATATCCATGCCCAGTGGAAATTATCACTGATATAACCGCCAAGCACCGGCCCACAAATCGGGGCAACGATCACCGTCATCGACCAGAGCGCCAGTGCAATAGCCCGTTTTGCTGGTGGATAGTTTGACAGCAACAGGCTTTGTGATAGCGGGATCATTGGGCCAGAGACTAGCCCCTGCATCACTCGGAAAAAAATCAGCATCTCGAGTGAGGATGAGACACCGCACAACCACGAGAATAAGGTGAACAAAATCGTTGAGGCGATAAACAGCTTCACCTCGCCAAAACGCTTGGCAAACCAACCGGTGAGTGGCAGTGAAATAGCATTGGCCACGCCAAACGAGGTAATAACCCATGTGCCTTGTGTGGTTGATGCCCCCAGACTGCCGGAGATCGTCGGAATGGCAACGTTGGCAATTGAGGAGTCAAGCACCTGCATAAAGGTCGCCAGCGACAGCGCCAGCGTTGCCCAGACCAGTGCTTTGCCCTCTAATGGCTTTTGCATGCTGACCCCTTATCCCTGATTTTGGGTAAGGATAGCGGCAATGTTCTGCTCTATCGGTGCCATATTGATATCCAGTGCCTGTGTGCTGGCAGTGGCAGTTTGTTGCGGTTTTTCTGCCAACTCTGCCCCAGAATGATCTAGGGTATTGACGTTGACGGTCATTGATAGACCAACCCGCAGCGGGTGTGCAGTCAGCTCTGCGGCATCAAGCTGAATGCGTACCGGCAGGCGCTGTACTACTTTAATCCAGTTGCCGGTTGCATTTTGCGGTGGCAGCAGAGAAAACGCACTGCCCGTACCGGCAGACAAGCCCTGTACCGTGCCGTGATAAACGGTTTTTTCACCATAAAAATCGGAGATTAGCGTGACCGGCTGCCCGATCCGCATATTTTGCAGTTGTGTCTCTTTGAAGTTGGCATTTACCCAGACATTTTGCAGCGGGATCACCGCCATCAGTGGGTTGCCCGGAGCAATGTAGCTGCCCACTTGTACCGATCGTTTTGCCACGTAACCTTCACTCGGGCTAACAATCGTGGTGCGCTGAAGATTAATCCACGCCTGTTTTACCCCTTCTACCGCATGTTTTATCGCAGGTTGGGCGGCCAGCGGAGTATTGAGTACCAGCGCTTGAGTGGCATTCAACTGCTGCTGGGCGGCGGTCAGCTCTGCTTGTGCCTGACGCACCGCATTTTGGGCATGTTGCAGATCTTGTTGTGAGATAGCATCGCTACGGCCGAGTGTGCTGAACCGTTTTAGATCAGACATTGCTTGCGACAGGATCACTGCGCGGGCTTCCACGTTGGCCTGTAACTGGCGGACATCCAACATCAGTTTGTGGGTATTGCGCACGGTTTCAGCCAATTGTGTTTTCGCCTGTTCCAGCGCCAGCGTTGCATCGGTACTATCGAGTGTGACTAACGGCTGTCCGGCCAGCACTTTGCCGTTATCATCGGCAAAAATGGCGGTAACGCTGCCGGTTATCTGGGTGTTGATGGGAATGATATTACCCGCCACATACGCATCATCAGTCTGCTGATAGTGGCGCAGCTCCAGATACCAGTAAGCAAAATAGGCGGCGGCGGCCAGAATAAACAGCGCCGATACCGCGAGCATGGCACGTTTACGGACGGTTTTTTTGGCGCTGATCGGCGGCGTGCTTGGCGCTGTCATGGTGTTCATGTCCTTCTCAGATCTGTAACAAAAGTTTGTGGAGTAGATGTTCAAATTGTGCCCGCTCATCGGGCGTAAACGGTGACCAGAGTGCGCACAGCCGCTCACGCTCAGGTGGCAAGATAGCATGCATAAAATCAAGCCCCTGCGCAGTTAACGTTAACTGAAAACAGCGCCGATCACCGGCCACCAGCTGGCGGGAAATCCACCCGCGCGCTTCCATTTCATCAGCAATCCGCGTAGCACTGGTGCGTGATGTATTGAGGAGCGTACTCAGATCGGAAGGTTGCAAGGTGTAACCTTCGCTGGTGTACAGCAGAATCAGTGCAGTAAAGAGAGAATCATTGATCTGGTACTGCTTGAGTGCTTCATTGTGCTGACTGAGCAACTGGTTGTGCGTATGTTGCAGTAAACGGCACAGAATAATCGCTTGCCGTGCATCGGAATGGTCTAGCTGCCTTGCACGTTCTAACAAGGTTTCAATTGGAAGTTTGGGTTTTGGCATGATAGGCAGTAATCTACGTACAAAATTGGGTTTTTATCAGACAAATATAGCTGACACTGAAAATAGTAACGCCTGAAACTACTTTCTGCAATTTACCAATGCCATTATTTGGCCACTAATTCGTTACAAATTACTAAATAGGAAGTGCCGTCAGCGATAACGGGGCTGAGGCAGAGTCTGCTACCATTGCGCAACATAGGCCGGTACAGATTACGGATCATCAAAAAAGAGACAGTGACTGGATTTAACAATGCAAACTGAGCATAAGAAAAACATGCCGGCACTGACGCTGGCCGCCATCGGCGTAGTGTATGGGGATATCGGTACCAGCCCGTTATATACCCTGCGCGAGTGTATTTTGTCGATGGCTGGATTGGGCGTCACCCAATCGGTGATCTATGGCTTTCTCTCCACCATCTTCTGGGTGCTGATGCTGGTAGTCTCGGTCAAATATATCTGCTTTGTGATGCGTGCTGACAATGCCGGTGAGGGCGGTATTCTGACGCTGATGTCGTTGGCTGGTCGGCGCACCCAGCCGCGCACTACTGCCATTATTTTGGTGCTGGGGCTGATTGGTGCGGGTTTTTTCTACGGTGACGGAATTATTACCCCTGCCATTTCGGTACTTTCTGCGATGGAAGGGTTAGAGCTGATCACGCCGGCATTTGACCCTTATATCCTGCCGATTGGTATTGCCGTATTAACCGTCCTGTTTATGATCCAACGCCATGGTACCAGTCTGGTTGGCAAGGTGTTTGGTCCGGTAATGCTGGTTTGGTTTAGTGTGCTGGCGCTGATGGGGATCCGTGGAATCGCTATGCATCCGGAAGTGTTGCAGGCGCTCGATCCGCGTTGGGCGCTCGATTTTTTCTGGGCGCACAAAATGCTGGCCTTTTTTGCCCTCGGTTCGGTGGTGCTGGCGGTGACCGGAGCAGAGGCGTTATATGCCGATATGGGGCACTTTGGCACTAAACCTATTCGGCTGGCATGGTTTATTCTGGTGATCCCATCACTGGTACTGAACTATTTTGGGCAGGGCGCTCTGTTGCTGAGTAATCCGGCGGCCGTGAAAAACCCCTTCTTTATGCTGGCACCCGAATGGGCACTGTTTCCGTTGGTCATTTTAGCTACATTGGCGACCGTTATCGCCTCACAAGCGGTGATTTCTGGTGCATTCTCTCTGACTCGGCAGGCCGTGCGTTTAGGCTATCTTCCCCCGATGGCCATTTTGCACACCTCAGAAGAGGAGGCCGGTCAGATTTATGTTCCACTGGTTAACTGGCTGCTGTTTATCGCGGTGGTGCTGGTGGTGCTGACATTCCGCCACTCGAGTAATCTGGCCTCGGCCTACGGCATTGTGGTGACAGGAACTATGGTGCTCACTTCGATTCTGTTGTCAGTGGTAGCGCTGCATAACTGGCGCTGGCCACGGCCTCTGGTGTTGCTGATGCTGATACTCATGCTAATGATAGACTTGCCATTGTTTGCTTCGAACCTGATTAAACTTGAGTCTGGTGGTTGGTTCCCTGTGCTGATTGGCTGCACCATGGTCGGTATTATGATGACGTGGAAAAGTGAGCGTTTTCACTTGGTTCGCCGTTTATGTGAAAATAACGGCGCACTTGAAACCATGATCAATGCACTGGAAAAAAATCCGCCAACCCGAGTGCCGGGAACCGCCATCTTTTTATCGCGCGCGCCCAATGCCGTGCCGTATGCCCTACTGCATAACCTCAAGCACAATAAAGTGCTGCATGAGCGCGTGGTACTGATGACGATTCGTACCGAAGATGTGCCGTATGTGGCCGCCGATCAACACATTGAAATAGAGCCGTTATCACCGAGTTTTGTGCGGGTGATCGCCACCTATGGCTTTAAAGAGACTCCCGATGTGGAAGAGGTTTTCCGCCGTTGCTGTATGAAAGGCCTGATGTTTAGCTTGATGGACACCTCATTTTTCTTATCACGGGAAACCTTGATCATGGGAAAACGCTCACTGTTTGGCCAGTTGCGAGGTCTGATTTTCATGTGGCTGAGCAAAAATGCGTTACGTTCTACCGACTTTTTCCATATTCCGCCGAATCGAGTGGTAGAGTTAGGTATACAGGTAGAAATATAATTCTATTAGGTTACAGTGAAAGACCAGCAGATAACGCAGACGTGAGGTGAGGAAGTGATTTGGTTTGCAGGCGACCCTCACGGTTCTTTGGCTTACTTATTACCCTTGGTGCAAGCGGAAAAGCCCGATGCACTGGTCATTTTGGGTGATTTGGCCTTGCAATCGTCGGCTGATTTGCAGGCGCTGGAAGAGGTCACCGAGGTCTGGTTTATTCCCGGTAACCATGACAGTCTTTCAGTGGCTGCCTATGAGGCGCTGTTCAGTGGTGCGTTTGGCGGGCGTAATCTGCACGGGCGGGTGGTTGAGATTGCGGGTGTGCGGGTTGCCGGTCTGGGCGGCGTGTTTCGCGGTCAGATCTGGATGCCGCCCTACAAGCCGATGTTTTTTGACCCGATTCACTACTGCCAGCATTTAGAGCAGGGCCAGTTATGGCGCGGCGGTCTGCCTCTGCGCCACCGCACTACACTCTTTCCCTCAGATCTGGAGGGATTAAGCCAACAGCAGGCTGATATCTTAGTCACCCACGAAGCGCCCGCGGCTCATCCGCGTGGCTTTCAGGTGATCGATAATGTTGCGCGCTCACTTGGCGTGCGGCAACTGTTTCACGGGCATCACCACATTAACCGAGAGTATGACCCTGCCGTGGGTTTTCAGGCGGTTGCGGTCGGTTATCGGGCGGTATGCGATCAGCATTTGCGCTGGATAAGCTTTGGTGAAGAGGTTGCCCCGCACCATCAGCCACGCCAACCCCGCCATTCTGCGGGCGGCGATACATCAACATCCCGCCGCTAATATTCACTGCTATTCTCATCTTGATGCATACTTTTGCCCTGCTGCTTAACCGATCCGGCTAAAAGTTTTAGCATAAAGTTTATCGTTTGCGTCACACTTTATCTGATCCTGATTGTCGTTTTGCTGCAATGTGCTTTAATTACTGCATATCGAAACGTTTCGATGCCTGTTTTTAGCCTTTTGCTGCGAGTAACGGCCATGAAGAAAAGTTTTCTGTTAAATGCCGAATTATCCCACCTAATTGCCCGCCTTGGGCATACCGATGGTCTGACGCTATGTGATGCCGGTCTGCCAATCCCCGCAGATCCGCAGCGTATTGATCTGGCCGTTTCAGCCGGCGTGCCCTCATTCATGCAGGTGATGAGCGCCATCACCTATGAAATGCAGGTTGAAGCGGTGCTGATGGCTGAAGAGTTCATCAGCGTCAACCCGCAACTGCATGCACAAGTGGTCGATCATTTGACTCAGCTCGGTGTGCAGCAGGGGAATACCATTCGCATTGAGTATGTGCCACATGAAGCCTTCAAAGTGCGCACCCGCAGCAGCAGTGGTGTGGTACGCAGCGGTGAGTGTACGGCGTATGCCAACGTGATTTTTTACTCCGGTGTGGTGTTCTGAGGAAACGGTTATGTCTGACACCCTGTTACTGCAGTTAAGCGGTATTGATAAAGCCTTTCCCGGCGTGAAGGCGCTCTCTGGTGCAAGTTTGTCAGTGTATGGCAGCCGTGTGATGGCGCTGATGGGCGAAAACGGCGCGGGAAAATCAACCCTCATGAAAGTGCTGACTGGGATCTACCAAAAAGATGCCGGTACGCTGAACTACCTCGGGCAAGCCGCCAGTTTTAGTGGCCCGAAAGCCTCACAGGAAGCGGGTATTAGTATCATCCACCAAGAGTTGAACCTGATCCCGCAGTTGACCATTGCCGAGAATATCTTCTTAGGCCGCGAATTTCTCGGCCGTTTTGGTCAGATAGACTGGCCGACTATGTATGCAAAAGCGGATCAACTGCTGGCTCGGCTGAATGTGCGCCACAGTAGCCGCCAGTTATTGGCCGATCTCTCCATTGGCGAACAGCAGATGGTTGAAATTGCCAAGGCCATCAGCTTTGAGTCACGCGTGATCATTATGGATGAGCCAACCGACGCGCTGACTGATACCGAAACCGAGGCGCTGTTTGCGGTGATCCGTGAACTGAAAGCCGAAGGGCGTGGCATCGTGTATATCTCGCATCGCTTAAAAGAGATCTTTGCCATTTGTGATGATGTCACCGTGCTGCGCGATGGCCAGTTTATCGGCGAGCGTACCGTAGAGAGTTTAAATGAAGACAGCCTGATAGAGATGATGGTCGGGCGTAAGCTTGATGAGCAGTACCCGCGCCTGACTCAGCCGCGTGGTCCGCTGCGTTTGCAGGCTGACAATATCAGTGGTGCGGGTGTCAGCAATGTCAGTTTCAGCCTGTATCAGGGGGAGATCCTCGGGGTTTCTGGCCTGATGGGGGCTGGGCGAACTGAGCTGATGAAGGTGCTGTATGGCGCACTGCCACGACAACAAGGCACGTTGCAACTCGATGGCAAACCGGTACAAATTCGCTCACCAGAGCAGGGGTTGCAGCAAGGAATTGTCTATATCTCAGAAGATCGTAAAGGCGATGGTCTGGTGCTGGGTATGTCGGTCAAAGAGAATATGACGCTGACGGCACTGAACTATTTCAGCTCGGCATGGGCACTGCGCCAGCGCGAAGAGCAGCAGGCGGTGGGTGATTTTATCCGCTTATTTGCCATAAAAACCCCCAGCATGGAGCAGCCCATTGGTCTGCTGTCAGGCGGAAACCAGCAGAAAGTGGCGATTGCCCGCGGGTTGATGACCCGCCCGAAAGTGCTGATTTTAGATGAGCCGACCCGCGGGGTAGATGTTGGCGCGAAAAAAGAGATTTATCAGTTGATTAACCAGTTTAAGCGCGACGGATTGAGCATCATTTTGGTCTCTTCTGAAATGCCCGAGGTGCTGGGAATGAGTGACCGTGTATTGGTGATGCACGAAGGGCGGATTAGCGGCGAGTTTACCCGTGAAACCGCAACCCAAGAGACGCTGATGGCCGCCGCCGTTGGCAAACCCGCAGGACAAGCAGCATGAGTGTGCAGAGTATGAAAAGCAACGATCCGACCCCATCGCGTTACATCAGTAAAGCGTGGCTGTTAGAGCAAAAATCCCTGATCGCACTGCTGGTGTTGATTGCAGTGGTCTCTTTCCTGAATCCAAATTTTTTTGCCGTTGATAACCTGCTCAATATTCTGCGCCAGACCTCGGTCAACGCCATTATTGCGGTCGGAATGACGCTGGTGATTTTGACTGCCGGTATTGATCTGTCGGTCGGCTCAGTTTTGGCGCTGTGCGGCGCGGTGGCGGCCACGTTGGTGGGACTGGAGTTGCCAGTTTGGGTGGTGATCCCCGCGGCATTAGGGCTTGGCGCACTGCTTGGCGGCGCAACCGGTGTGGTGATCGCCAAAGGCAAAGTGCAGGCATTTATTGCCACCTTAGTCACCATGACCTTGCTGCGCGGCGCGACACTGGTTTATACCGAAGGCCGACCGGTCAGCACCGGATTCTCTGACTCTGCCGATGCATTTGCGTGGCTGGGTACTGGCTATCTGTTTGGTATTCCGGTACCGATTTGGCTGATGGTGCTGGTGTTTGCCGGTGCGTGGTACATGCTCAACCATACCCGCATGGGGCGCTATATCTATGCTCTTGGTGGCAATGAGTCGGCGACCCGCTTATCGGGTATCAATGTTGATCGGGTAAAAATTGCGGTGTATGCCCTGTGCGGCATGCTGGCGGCACTGGCTGGTTTGATTGTCACCTCCCGCCTCTCTTCTGCGCAGCCGACAGCGGGTACGGGCTATGAGTTGGATGCGATTGCAGCGGTAGTACTGGGTGGCACCAGTTTAGCTGGCGGTAAAGGCCGGATCATGGGAACACTGGTCGGTGCGTTGATTATCGGCTTTTTGAACAACGCATTGAATCTGTTAGATGTCTCTTCTTATTACCAGATGATAGCAAAAGCCGTGGTGATTTTGCTGGCGGTTCTGGTGGATAACAAAAGCGGTAAATAGTGCGCAGTACGGCCTGTTTAACCCACGTTTTTACGTTACCTCTGATAATAATGATAAGGAATATAGCGATGAACATCAAAAAGTTAGCAACCTTCGTTTCTGCTGCCGTACTGAGTGCCACTCTGAGCGCAAATGCGTTGGCTGCCGATACCATTGCCATGGTGGTGTCGACACTGAACAACCCTTTTTTCGTGACCATGAAAGAGGGGGCAGAGAAAAAAGCCAAAGCGCTCGGTTACAACATTATCGTGCTCGACTCGCAAAATGATCCGGCAAAAGAGCTGGCGAATGTGGAAGATTTGACCGTGCGTGGCGTGAAAGTACTGCTGATTAACCCAACTGACTCTGCCGCCGTTGCCAATGCCGTTGCCATGGCAAACCGCAGCAATATTCCGGTAATTACCCTCGACCGGGGTGCAGAGAAGGGCAACGTGGTTAGCCACATTGCCTCTGACAACGTCGCGGGTGGCAAAATGGCCGGTGATTTTATTGCTCAAAAAGTAGGTAAGCAGGCAAAAGTCATTGAATTGGAAGGCATTGCCGGTACATCAGCTGCCCGTGATCGTGGTCAGGGCTTTAAACAGGCGGTGGCAGAGCATCAGCTCAATTTACTGGCAGCTCAACCGGCAGATTTTGACCGCACTAAGGGCCTGAATGTGATGGAGAACCTCTTAGCGGCACAGCCGACGGTACAGGCCGTATTTGCACAAAATGATGAAATGGCACTCGGTGCGCTGCGCGCGCTGCAAGCTGCGGGTAAAGATCAGGTGCTGGTGGTCGGGTTTGATGGTACAGAGGATGGGATCAAAGCCGTATCACGTGGTAAGTTAGGCGCAACCATTGCCCAGCAGCCTGAACTGATCGGTGAGATCGGGGTGGAAACTGCGGATAAAGTTCTGAAAGGCCAGCCGGTTGATGCCAATATCCCTGTAGCCCTGAAAGTGGTTTCCGAGTAAACCCTGCTGCTGCGAATAGCGTCGTCACCGGTTTGCTATTCGTAGCCCCTCTTTTCCCGTCGTCAAATCGTGATAGGTTCAGGCAACGCAGGCACGATCCAACCAGAGAGTCATTGTATGAATAGCCGAAAATTAGTGGTCTTGGGCAGTGTGAATGCCGACCATATTCTGTCAGTAAACCATTTTCCACGTCCGGGCGAAACGCTGACTGGCCGCCATTACCAGATAGTATACGGCGGGAAAGGGGCGAATCAGGCCGTGGCCGCTGGGCGTTTAGGCGCTCAGGTTGGCTTTATTGCCTGTGTGGGCGATGATGACATTGGTCTGCGGATGCGCGAGCAATTTGTACGTGATGGTATTGATGTACAGGGTGTCAGCGCTATTCCGGGCATGAATACCGGCGTGGCGATGATTTTTGTCACTGAGCTTGGCGAAAACAGCATTGGTATTGCGGCAGAAGCCAACGCCGCTCTGACGCCAGATCGCCTGCAACCACATTTGCCGTTAATTGAAGAGGCTGATGCCCTGCTGATGCAACTGGAAACACCGCTTGAGGCTATTATCAGTGCTGCCCGTTGCGCCAAATCTGCCGGTACTCAGGTGATCTTAAACCCTGCTCCAGCCCGCCCATTGCCCGATGAATTGCTGGCACTGGTCGATATTATCACCCCGAATGAAACCGAAGCCGAGTGCTTAACCGGTATTAAAGTGGATGCTGATGCCGATGCCGCGCGAGCCGCTCAACTTCTGCACGCCAAAGGCATTGCAACGGTGTTGATTACCCTCGGTGCTCGTGGTGTCTGGGTCAGCCAACAGGGGCAGACCGGTGAAGTGATCCCAGGATTTAGGGTACAGGCGCTCGATACCACTGCAGCCGGAGATACCTTTAATGGCGCATTAGTCACTGCGATGCTTGAGCAAAAAACATTGCCTGAGGCGATCCGCTTTGCCCATGCTGCGGCAGCCATTTCGGTCACTCGCTTTGGTGCGCAGCCATCAATTCCATGGCGACATGAAACCGACCACTTTCTGTTGCAGCAGCACCCGAATTACCAGACGGTAGCCGATTAATTATGGCAACCATGAAAGATGTCGCCCGTTTAGCGGGTGTCTCGACCTCTACCGTATCGCACGTGATTAACGATAGCCGCTTTGTCAGCGATGAAATTCGCACGCGCATCATGAGTGCGGTTGAAACACTCAACTACTCGCCGTCAGCGCTAGCCCGCAGCTTGAAAGTCAACCAAACCCATACCATTGGTATGTTGGTAACGACCAGTAATAACCCTTTTTTTGCCGAAGTTGTGCGTGGCGTGGAGCAAAGCTGCTATGAGCGTGGCTATCAGTTAGTGCTGTGTAATACCGCTGGCGATCCACAGCGGATGAACCACAGTCTGGATACGTTGCTGCAAAAGCGGGTTGATGGCATTTTGATGATGTGCAGCGAATCGTACTCCGATATCAGCAGCCTGTTCCGCCGGCATCCGAAAATTCCTCTGGTGATGATGGATTGGGGGCCGCAGGGCGCGCAGGCAGATCTGATCCGCGATAACTCTGAATATGGCGGCTATCTGGCTACGCGTCATCTGCTGGCTCAAGGGCATCGGCAAATAGCCATTATTACCGGCCCGCTCGATAAGCACCCTTCATTGGGGCGTTTGCAGGGATATTTGCGTGCGCTGAATGAGGCAGGTATTACGCCTGATCCGGCTTATCAGGTTGAGGGGGATTTTGATTTCTCTGGCGGGCTGTGTGGGATGACACAGCTGTTATCGTGTAACCCAAGGCCTACCGCCGTATTTTGCGGTAATGATGTGATGGCTGTCGGGGCGTATCAGGTGCTGCATTACGCCGGATTACACGTACCGGAAGATATGTCTGTGATGGGCTATGACGATATTGAACTGGCCCGTTATCTTTCACCGCCACTGACCACCGTGCATCAGCCCAAAGAGGATCTTGGACAGTTGGCGGTTGATACACTGCTGGCACGCCTGCATGATCGCAACCGTGATCCGGCGGTGATTATGCTTGAGCCAAGTTTGGTTCGGCGCGCCTCGGTAGCTCAACATCAGTAGCCCGCATCAGTAGCACCGGATGAGTAATCGGTCTGATGAATAGGCTCTGTGTCTGTTTGATTTTTCCCCATTGATGAATAAATACAACTAATGATTAACCCTGTGGTTATTAACTCATGGGGCATTCATCAATGGGGTGGTTATGGTTAGCTATCAGTCAAAATCAGCATACGGTGTCAGCGGTTCTGGTGGCAGCAGCAGATCACCGTTCCAGCCATTAAAGCTATAACGCAGATACAGTAACCCGTGACTTGGCGTGTAAGTATCTGACTTTTCAAGATCAAATGCCGCACCCACAAACCAGTGTGGTGTCAGGCGGTGTTCAGCTAGCAGACGCGCCCGATAGCCGATCCCCGGTGTTCCGCCGCTGGGGTGCAAAGGCGAGATCGAGGTTTCTTTTTCTTCAATATCTAGAGCATCTTGTTGTAGGTCTGGTCTGGTTGGGTAATACGCACCGCCGTTTGATTTTGGCCATGAGTAGCCAACAGAGGCTTCCATGTGTAAAGACCAGTCTTCCCAGCGCTGGCTGTAGCTGACTGGCAGTGAAACTGAAACGTAGCGTTGCGGGCTGTAATAACCGCCCTGACCGAAGGTGTAGTTGCTGAGATCTTTATCAAAGGTCCAGTACATGGCATTGGTGCCGATCCGCAAACGGCGGTGCGGCTCATCAATCAGCCGGTGATATACGCCGCTCATCAAGCGTAAACGGGTATTGTCTTCAACATTCTGGCCGGTAAGCAGGTGGTATTGCAGGCTTGACCATACACCGTATGGCCCGCCTTGATCCCAGCTTAACCCCAATTTTCCGCCGGTAGCGCGTACGCCGCCCCAGACTTCGCCAGTATTTGGGTCCACTGTTCCGGCATAGGCCAGCAGTGAGTTGCTCAGTGGCCGACGCGAGAGCACAGCCGACCACCCGAGCTGGCCAATATCACCTTTTGTGCTGATACCACCGACCCAATCGGTGACTTCAAAGCCCAGTGGCGTTGTACCGATATCGGCTTGCCAGCGATCGCCACGCCAGCCTACTGCCAGTGCAGTACCCTGCGCCCGTTGGCTGCTGCTGCCAAACTGACAGCGTTTTTCAGGATGGAGATCAGTCGGAGCACACAACAAGGCGCTGCCAAAGTCAGCCGCATTATCAACATTCAGTAGATCGGCTTTACCGGCATTCATGTTGACCTGATCGGCTCGGAAAAACAGGCGGCCATCTTTATATGGCATCGCCGCTTCCAGCATCAAGTTACCGGCGCTGAGATCTGATGTTCCGGCCGTGCCCTTGCTGCCCCAGCGGTCATATTCGAGCGTAACGGTCGGGTCTTGCTGACGGTACAGGTTCTCGGCATCACTGCGAATACTGCGTTTTAGCCAGTCATCTTGGGGATTAATCCGTGTCTGGCGCGTAGCATCAAGATGCTGTTGCTCGGTGATATTCTGTGCCGTGTTATCGGTTTTGTCTTCGCTTTCGGTAGGGGTTCTTACCGGGCTTGCTACTTGGGGTTTTACACTCTGGCTGGCAGGTTGATCAATAAGCTGCAAGGCACGTTCAAAATCACGGGTCGCCTGCTGCGGGTTGCCCGTTAAGCGCTCTACCCGCCCTGCATCCCGAAAAAGTAGCGGATCTTTGGTTTCGGCGGTCAGTAACGGGGTCAACAGTGAACGGGCTTGTTGCGGGTTGCCCAGTTGTGTCCATAAATTGGCCGCTCGCCGCTGCATATCCGGTGTAACACGTGCTTCGCTATTTTGTGCGGTTGCCGCAGGAGTTGCGCCAGATGACAGGTGCTCGGTAGTGAAGCTGTTTAATGCCTGTTGCGCGGCCTGTTTACGGCCTTGAGCAACATCAATTTCAATCAGACTAAGGGTAGCATCGGCATTATTGGGTTCGAGTTTCAATGCTTGTTGATAGTAGCCGCGTGCCGCTGACCACTGGGCGGCTTGTTGTGCCCAGTCACCGAGTGTCAGTGGAATTGCTGCGCGATCAGGATAAGTTTTTTGCTGCATCAGCAGATAAGCGATGGCCGTTTTATTTTGCCCACGGTTATACATGGCACGGGCATTATCCATGATATTGCCAAACTCCAGCCGACTGGCCAGTTCGTGCATCCGTGTATCCCACTGGGTTTCCGGCAACGTTCGTAGGCTGCGGATAGCCTGTTGTTCCTGCCCTTGTCCGGCTAAAAACAGGCTATAGGCATAGCGCAGTTCAGGGTCTGCCGGTTTTTTTGCCAGCAGTGCCGAGAAGGTTTCTGCTGCATTTTGCTGGCCAAGCTGGGCGCGCAGTTTGGCTAAATTATAAGCCAGCCAGACATCATCAGGCTGTAAGCGCAATGCTTGGCTGTATTTTCCTTCCGCGCCGAGCAGTTTTTGCTGGCCAATCATCTGTTCGGCCTCTTTTTGCAATTGTGTGGCTTCAATCCGGTTTAAGTCACTGGCAAAGCTTTTACGCTGTGCGGGCGACAGCGTTGCCAGTAAACGGCGGGCTTTGGCTGGGTCTTTTTCCAAATATAAGTTAACTCGACCACGCAGGGCGCTGCTGTTATCGGGCTGCTGGCGCAGGGCCTGCTGATACAGTTGATCGGCTTTGGCTGTCTCGCCGCGTTTGGCGGCAACACTGGCTAGCCCGATATTGGCGTACGGGTCAGTAGGTTCAATCGGTAATGCGCGGCGGTAAGCATTTTCAGCCTGATTAAGCTGCCCCTGCTCCAGTGCTTTATCCCCCAGATTAATCTGTTGCCAGTAGCGGGCGGTACTGACCAGCGCTGACCATTTACCGGCATCGTCTGCTGAGGTGTCGAGCTTTTGTGCCCGTTCAAATAGGCTGATGGCATCGGCATGCCGCCCTTGCCGCAGGCGTAACCGGCCTAGCTCACCAATCAGCTGCGGATCATTGGGGTATCCGCGCAGCGCTTTTTGCAGCTCTTGTTCAATTTGCCCATAGTTGGTCGAGTTATTGTCTAGCTGACTATAAGCCCGTGCTTTAGCCTGAAATGCTGGGTTTTTCAGCAGTGCAGCTAGCTCGGTGTACCCGTTTTTAGCCTCTGGGCTAGCATCGGGATAAAGGCTGAGATAGCGCTGCCACAGGTCGGCAGTAGACTGCTGTTGTGGTAACCGTTGCAACTGGTTATACCAAAGCTGTGAGGCATCATTGCGCTCAATCGGGTTATCGGCCAGCTTGCCAAGCAGAGCAAATGCTGCCGCAGAGTCAGGCGTTTTATCCAGTAATAATCGGGCATACGCCAATTGTACAGCGCCGTTATTGGGATACAGAGCATTGAGCTGTTGCAGTGCGTGTTGAGCTTGCTCGGTTTGCCCACTTTGTGCGGCGGTATCCCAGTATTCAAGTGCCAGTATCGGGGTTGGGAATACGCCGTGAAACAGATCTTGATACAGCGTCAGGGCTTGCTCGTAACGGCCAGCACGGGCAAACAGGCGGGCCTGTTGCAGTTTGGCTTTTTGCTGTGGCTGCGTCAGGTTGTAGTTTATTTGTGCAGTTTTATAGGCTAACGAGTCAGGCGCTATCTGTTTTAACCTTGCCAGTGTAGAGGCGGCTGCAGAGGGATTATTTTGCCGCAGATCAAGGCGTAGCTGGGCACTTAAACCGTCAGGGTTATTCGGATCAATGCTGAACAGGCGGTGCAGCGAGTCTTGTACCAAATCATCACGAAAGCGTGACTCACCTAACTGGATCTGGCTGAGTAACCAGTTGACCGGTGAGACCTCAGCCGTCGGCTGCGCAGCACTGACGTGTGGAATGGCCTGACTGAGGCTGACAGCCAATAGCGAATAGATCAGTGGTTTTAATCCTGACATGCGGTACGACCTTGTAAAATCAGCTCACCTTGCGGTGAAAATGAGTAGCGGTTTTCCAGCCAACCCAGCCCAAACAGTGTTAGAGCACTGTTGTAATAAGCATCAACCGCCAGTGGGTTATCTGCAATTTTCTGGCGTTGTTCGGCCAGCGCTTTGTCTGCTTTTGACTGTTTGAGCAGCGGTAACAGCGCGGCTGAAAAGCCAACCGGCGGGTTTCCGCTCACCTGTAATGATTGTATATCTATTTTTTCAGGCGGCTGCTGATGCTCACTGACATAGCTGACCATTGGCTGAAAACGGGCAATCAGAGGGGCAAAATCAGGAGCCTCAGGGTTTAGCATCCCCACCCACAGATAAACACGAATGGCATCGTAGCTGCCGAGCCATGGGGCATCGGCTTTGGGTTGCCACTGTTGTTGTTTGGTCCAGTTAATCCAGTTAGGCGCAAAACCGTGGGGGGCGCTCTCCAACAGCAGGGTGTGGGTCGCTTGGCGGATAGCTGGCCAGCGGCTGTTTGGGTAGCTCGCTGCCAGATTATCGAGGATAAATGGCGGCAGATAACTTGGGTTAAGCGTCCAGTAGTCGGGCTTGATGAACCCCTGATTGCCGGGCAGCAACATCGGGCCAAGTTGCGGCAGATTACTGACTTCCTGTTGCAGGATTTTTTGTAGCAGCAGGGCCGACTGGCTCTGATAATCACGGATCTTCCAGAGCCTACCGGCCTCTTTTAGGCTGTAAGCTATCCATAAATCTGAATCTGACGCCGAGTTTTTATCAAGCACCTGCATGTTGCCCTGATCATCTCGCCCCCATAGCCAGGCGGGAAGATTCTCACTTAAATCATCTTGCGCCAGATGCGTCTCTGTCCAGCGTAATATCTGGCGGAATGCCGTTTTATCTCCAGCAATCAGTGCAAAAAACAGCCCGTATGATTGCCCTTCTGAGGTGGTTATCTGGCGCGGATCACTGCGATCAATGATCCGTCCTGAGTCATCTAAAAAGCGTTGCTTAAACAGCGTCCAGTCGGGCCATTCGCAGGACGCGGCCTGCAGCACAGAGCTGACCGTCAGCATGACGGTCAGTAGGAGTGTGATCAGGGCGTTGTTCACGGTGATCCTTTTCATGTGCTGCGCCACTCTTTCCCTGCTGATTCAAATTAATGATGAATTAACGGCGATCATCATCCAAACGGCGACGGGTAACCCAGCGCAGCGTATTCCACAATGCAATCGCGACCAAGACAACCGATAGCGCTGCAACCAGTGCCAGTACTACCGGATAGTGCGACAGGTGATACCACAACAGCATCCACCACGGTAATTGGCCGACATAGTACATTTCACCGACACGATCACTGTGAAGCTGACCATCTCGGAATACAACCACCGAGCCATTCATGGCGGCTACTTTGCCGGAGTCATTTAGGCTATGGGTGATCAGGTCAAAATTGTTTGCATCTGAAGCCATCATCGCAACAACGCTGCGCTGTGTACCGTACGGTGATTCAAAGCCGACCATTGCGGCAATATTCCCTTCAGATTGCGTGTCGACACGGCTGGCGGCCTGTACGCTCGGGTTTGGTTCTTGTGATGGCGTCAATTGCAGATCACTGATTTGACGCATTGGCTGACTGAGCCATGCACGGCTCTGTTTGATTAACCCGCTGTGATCTTTGCTTAGCAGCAGCTCATCTGAGGGTAACTGGCCAATCAGTAGCAGATCTTTATCGGCGGTTTTGGCCTGTTGCCAGTCATCGGTCAGGCTGACATTAATCACCGGATAGCCAGTTGATGCGCCCATCCGCCCCATCAGGCTAAACAGCAGATCGAGCTCTGCGTTGTCAGGTTTCTCCGGCATTAAGACCAGTGTTTGTGACAAATCGGCCAAGCGGGTAAACGGGAAGCCTACGTTGGCAAAGGCGCGCAGATCAGGCATCGCGATATAGTGGTGATAACCGCTAAAATCGATGGTTGAGCTTGGCTCGATAGCGGCCTGCACATTAGGGGTAATGTTGGTCACACATGTGCCTTTTGGCCCGCCATTAACATAGGAGCCAAACGAGAAATCAAAACGTAACTGGTTACGCGCACCAATTTTGAGTGCCGGAATCATCACGTTGTTGTCGTTGGTGAACATGTTGGTCAGCACCGGTAAACGTACTCGCTCAGAGCTGCCGCCTTGTCCGGAATCGCGCAGCAAAAAGGCCTGTACGAACTGATCGTTAATGCTCACATTCAGCCGCGAGCTGTCGGTAGTTACTGGCGGTGTATAACGATACTGTAAGTTGAGCGGAATGCCCGAGCTGCGCCAAGTGAACAGATCCGGCGGCACATTCATGTTTAGGGTGATGGGGCTGGGTGTCAGGCCAGAGACCTGTAACTGCTGCGGATACTCCATCAGCTCACTAAACGGAATTGGACGTTCAGTGCTAATCCAGTTGGGCGCATCATAAGGCTTACGTTTGGCCAGCAAATCGACCTGATTAATAGTGGTTGATTGCCCGCGCAGCAGCGTATTACCTAGCGCAATGCCTTGGCTGGCAGTCAGTAAATCATCATCATTACGGCCAAGGATCAGTAACAGTTTAATATACGGATTATTCGGGTGGCTGATCATCTCAACAGTTGGTGCATCTACCGGCGGATAGTCTTTTAAAAAGTCAGGCCGATTGCTGTTAGTCGCGAAGATGATCGCGTTACGCTCAGGCAACTGATTAAACAGTACCGGAAATTGCTGCCCGCGCCATGCGGCTTTGATCCCAAACCAAGAGGCCAGTGTTGATGCCGCTTTTTGAGTGGTCAGTGACGGAGTCTGCTGGAAGACAAACGGTAAGGTTAAGGTGTTGATATCCCGCGGATCAAAAAATGGCTCAGGGAACATGGCCAGATTATTTTTCAGCGCTAATGACTGAACGGTTAAATCAAGGGTGCTTTTACGGCTGAGATCGGCCCACAGTGCGTTGTTCAATGGATCTTCACAGTCGGCCTCATAGTGGCCGATTAACTCAAAGCGCAGCGTGTTGAAATCTTTGATGAATTTAGATTCTAGCGGGATAGTTTGGTTGATCTCTTTACCCATTTGGTTCTGCTCAATGGCAATAACCTGCATCAGCTCATCATTCATATACACTTTGAGCTGTGACATTACGGGGATCATGGCCGGAGAGGGGGTAAACACCAGATGCAAGTTGGCATTGGTGATCACCTGATCACTGCGGACACCAAAATCAAGCTTGATGGTTTTTAAGGCATTACGCAGCTCTAAAACACCGGAAGGGAGCAGCTGATTAAATGTCAGCTGTTCGTTTTTGACTGGCGGTGTCTCTGCCGAGCTTATTTCGGTGGAGGTGGTTGACGCCGCGGGTGTCAGTTTTGGCGCAGTACTGGTTTGCACGCTGGCGGGCATGGCAGCCAGCGGCATGGCCGTTTGGGTTTGCGCCAGATTACTGGCAACCGTTTCGGCCTCTACCAATACCGGAGTGACCCCGATTAGGGAGAGCGCGATCAGCATGATTTTTTTTGATAATTCAGTCATGATTTAGCTTCTTGCTTCGAGTTAACAGGGTCCGCAACTGGGCTCATTGTCGGGGTATGAGGCATAAATGTGCCGATCCATTCGGTGATCCACACAAGGGCATTAATCAGCCAGCGAACGGAAGCTGGAGCTTGTTTGGCCATTTGCTTATAACCACGCAGCCCGACCGCAAAAATATCGCGGATGCTGCGCATTGGCTGATCAACTTGGTAGCTCTCTTGCCACATTGCCCAAGTGTCGGCACGGGCAAAGGTACACTGTACAAAGTGGATATGAGACTGCAAATCCATATGCTCCAGCTGTATTCCCAAAAAAGTATTGCGCTGATTACAGACACGGGATTTAAACAGAAACTCTTGTGTGCCGCGCTTGAGCATCAGTTGCACGGTTTCACCGGCATCAAATTTTTGCACCTGCGGCATCTCGATACCTACACCGCCATCAGAGTAGTCGACCATAGTGCAAGGGTAAGCATGCCCGTTGTTGCGGTAAATCACGGCCGGCAAGGTGATTTGCACGCGATGAGTGCGTCGCACCTGTTTGACCTCTGAGGCTACCGCTACCGCACCACCGAGCAGCAGCAGGTTGTAAAAAGTCCACAATAGGCTGACAAACACGGTGATCATTTCATCACTCGGTCCCCAGATAAAGCGGTAACCGGCAAATCCGACGCCAATTAAGTTGAGCATCGCCAGTACCAAAAAGGGCCGTGAAATATCCCAGTCAAAATATTGATCATCAATCAGCCCGCCTTTGGCGGTGACATTGAATTTCCCTTTGCGTGGGTTGATCAATGCCACTGTAGTTGGCCGTGCGATATACCAAGAGAGTACGGTTTCGTAGATCTCACTCCAAAAAGAGTAGCGGTATTTTCCCTGAATGCGCGAGTTGGTTAAGCTGGCGTGCACCATATGTGGAACAACGTACAGCAAAATCATTACTGCTGGGGCGTAGATGATATAGGCATGGAAAATTAAAAATGCCAGTGGCGCAGTCAGGTATACCAAACGGGGAACACCCGATAAAAAGTGCAGCATTGCGTTGCTGTAGCAGATGCGTTGTGCCCATGATAACCCTTTCCCAAACAACGGGTTATCTAGCCGGAATATTTGTACCATGCCGCGTGCCCAGCGTATCCGCTGCCCGACGTGTGCTGAAAGGCTTTCGGTAGCCAGCCCTGCCGCCTGCGGGATCCGGATATAGGCAGATCGGTAGCCGTGGCGGTGCAGCCGCAGCGAGGTGTGCGCATCTTCGGTCACGGTCTCTACTGCAAAACCGCCAATCTCCTCCAGCGCCGAACGGCGGATCACTGCGCACGAGCCACAGAAAAAGGTGGCATCCCAGGTATCATTACCGTCTTGCACCAAACCGTAAAACAGGGTGTTTTCATTGGGCGTTTTACGAAAGTTACCCAAGTTGCGCTCAAACGGGTCGGGTGAAAAGAAGTGATGCGGTGTCTGCATTACCCCGAGTTTGTCATCTTTAACAAACCAGCCGAGAGTCATTTGTAAAAATGAACGAGTAGGGATGTGGTCACAGTCAAAAACCGCAATAAATTCGCCGTTGGTGATTTTCATGGCGGCATTCAGATTACCGGCTTTGGCGTGGAAATTGTTATCCCGAATCAGATAGTGCACACCCACTTCAGCCGCAAAATCGGCTAAATAGCTCCGCTTCCCATCATCCAAAATGTAGATATTGAGTTTTTCTTGCGGCCAGTCTAAGCCAAGTGCTGCGTACACGGTCGGGCGGATAACCGATAAATCCTCATTATATGTAGGGATATAAATATCAACCGAGGGCCAGTTATCCATATTAGCTGGCAGCGGATAGGGGCTGCGTTGTAATGGCCAGATAGTCTGGAAGTAACCCAGCATCAGTACCAGCCATGAGTAAGATTCGGCAGCCAACAGGCCAAGGCCGAAGAAGAGATCAACGCCGTTATCCCAGTTTAAAGTAGCAGTATAGCGCCACCACAGGTAACGGCAGGAGATAACTACCGAGAGCACGATCATCATCATGCTAGAAAACCGGCCGGGAATATTGCGGATCAGCAGTGCCATGACCCACAAGATGATCACGAACGTCAGCTGTGCCAGCAGGCCAAAAGGTTCAGTAATACAGAGTACCGCCAGCAGTAGTGCAATCACCAGATAACTCCAGCGCAGTGCAGCGGTCAGCCAGTTATTGGTTTGGTACCACGGGCCTTTTTCACTCAATGAACGCAGGAGCGGTGAGTTGTAGTACTGGAATGTGTTGATCTTGTGGTACAGCCGCTGCTTGAGTGTGGAGAGATGACCAAACAGCGCAGCAGATAATCCGCTGATTTTTTGTGCAACATTAGTTTTATGGCTGTACGCCCCGCGCAGTAATAACCAAACGGTTTGTATCAATAAACGCAGCGGATCGGCAAACTGCCGTTTAGGTTGGCGCAATAGCGGATAAAGAGTCTGTTTATTTTGACTCAGCCATTGGCAAGCGGGCGATTCAAGGCGAAATACCGACCATATGAGTAGCCATAACACTACGCCACACAGGGCTATCGGGCTGCGCCAGTGGCGATGATAACGCTGATAGCGCGCCTGTATGCTGGCTGTAAATTCGGGGGCAAAGATCCAGCCCAGTGCTGAGCCGAACATCAGGACCGCTCCAGCTGTGCTTTACACCAAGTAGCCAGTGACAGGAAATCCTGCATAGCCAGTGAACCGGGCGCAGAGCGGGTAATCAGCTGCTTTTTTGCTAGCGCCTCACGTAGAGCTTCATCTTGATGAATGGCACTGGGGATCAGCCACTGGCCCAGCGTCGTGTGCCACAGTTGCCAGATATCGCGCGAAAGCAAGGTTGCGGTATGGTAGCGGTTAACCAGCCAGTAACGTTGCAGTGCTGGGTTTTGCTCATCATCCTGATGTAGATTGTTTTTTGTTGTATGTTCATCAGGTTGTGGTTCGTTGGTTTGCTGAGTTGGCAAACGGCTTTGCATTAGGGCATGGCAGGCAGGATCGGCTTCGGTAACTTGTAGCCAAATATCTGCCGCCTGTTCAGCTTGTTGGCTGAGAAAATGCGGGTACAAAGGGGTATCGAGGATCACCCAGCTGTTGCGTGGCAGGTCTAGGCGAGCGAGTGCTTTGCTTAGCCAATCTGCGGGCAGTGAATTAAGCGCTTGAATGTTATTGATAAGGCCAAAAGGCAATAACTGAAGACCGGCATGTTCGGTGGTAAAGGCGGCATGATGCCAAGGCTGCTCTTGCGTCATCGCATTGGCCCAGCCGGTTGGTTCGCTAAAAGGCAGCCCAAGATGTTGGCCAAGCAGGTTATTGGGGCTTAAATCCCACAGTAATACCGGATAGTTTAAGCTCTGAAGTGCGGCTGCCAGCCCTGCGGCGACGGTTGTTGCACCGCATCCTCCGCGAATCCCTTGAATAGCAATCACTGGCATAGCGCATATCCTTTGTGTGGTCAGTTACAGACGGTGTTTATCTTGGCATCATGCTTAACTTTTCTTTACCGTTGATGGCTGTGTTATCGCTTCATCAACCGATTCTGCGAGCAGTGGCCAGCGCTGTGTTATTTGTTTGATTGCCTGAATATCTTTTACTTCAAGGTACTGCATTTGATTCATACTGTAGCAGTGGATCAGGTTAGCTACATCATCACCGACGACATATTGTTTTGTTATCTTACCCATGACTCATTCCTCAGATGCTTACGGACTTCCTGTAAATTCAACACCCAAATGCCGCATATGAATGGAACAAGGATAGGTTAACGGTGTGTCGGCAATGTACGGCTGCTTGGAATAGGTCTAATTAAATGCCGTCATTGTAAGAATAACTTGAGTTGCAGATTATACATAACCCAAGGTAAATGTAGACTTTATGGAACTGTTAGTCTATTTGTTTTGCATATGTGTTATGTTTAAAAGTAACGCATTTTTAGCAAAAAAATAAAAAATAAACACCGTGTTTTATTATTATTGATATGAGCGTACAACGCACAGTTATATTTCATTTGTTAAACGCCATTTTTGTGACAAATGATTGTTTAATAAGGTTGTATTGTAGATAAGCCCTATGCATTGAGAACTCAATATAATGAATGATACGTTCCAATTAGCGATTGATGGGTTACCTACCAGCTTCACTGAACTGCGTGAAGGTGGAGTGTATTGGGTGACGGCCGATCACCCCCCCATTGCCGAGCTGTTAATTGTCACGTTTTTACAGCGTTTTGAGCCCAATACTCGCTACTATTTTTCCACCGCGTTGCCGCTCGGAGAGCCGTATCAGCCGGTGTTGAAAAATGAGCAGCTTGTTGGTGATATATTCCAGTTGGAACAAGATAGTCAGGGGAAATGGCTGAGCCGTTTACCGGATGAAATGCGCTGGTTTGGGCTCAAGCGGCTAGACATTATTATTGTGCAGTATCAGGCAGCAGCCTTAGAGAGCAGTGAAGCGGCACGATTACAAAAAGATGTGCAGGCGCTTTCGCGCTGGGCGGAAGATAAAGCGCTGACCGTGCTGGTGGTAGGCGTCGGGGCAAATGTTCAGCAACAGCGACAGGGGTTGAATCAGTGTAATCCGTGGTTAGCCGGTTGTGTACACCTGAGCCGTCAAGCTGAGTTAATTGAGTATGATTTAGCATATTGGCGCAATGCGCTGGGTGTATCGGCCGGTGTGAGCGTGAAACTCTCGGTTCAGCAAAACCGATTGGCGTTGCATACATCTGAAAATGATCTGGTGCTTGGCTCACTGGCCGATGAAGATCAAATTTTAGCTATACAGAGTGTGTTAGCCGGAACGATAGCTCCTTCCCGCCACTGGAAATTGTTTGTTGATAAACCGACATTGCTAGCCGCTGCACGACAGGCTGTGAATGCCACTGTGATTTTTGCAATCACCGAAACGGCGCAAACTGACAGTCTTGCGCGCGAGATTTATCAGCTACGTAGTGAACGCGGCGCGCGATTAAAAATTGTGGTGCGTGAAACGGCAAACTGTCTGCGTAATCTCGATGACAGTCTATTTTTGTCGGCAGGGGCGAATATGGTGATGCCGTTCTCTTGCCATGTGTCACGTTTTATCGGCCTGCTGCAAATGGTGCAGGGGGTGATTTTTCCGCATATGCTGCGCCCGAGCATTGATAGTCTGCTCGCCTCTTCACAGCCTCTGCATCTGAAAGGTTACATTCCGGCGCGTGATTTTTACCCGTTACTGCAAGATGAAATTGATCGCAGCTTAACCGCCGAAACGCGCGGATTATTGATTATCTTACAGCCTGCACCAAGTCTGGGGCTGGTTGATATACTGGCACAGTGCGAAATGCGCCGCCAAGGTGATGTGATCACCGTAGCGGATGATCAGATTTATGTGTTCTTTTTTGCCTGTCGGCCAAATGATGCTGATCGGGCGCTGCAAAATACGTTTCATCTCCCCATCAATACACTGTTTACGGAATCACAAGTAATTAACGGGCAGGATGCACTGCAAACTGAGTTAAAACGGCTGTCATGGCTGCCTGAGCCAAAAGATTATACTGATGATCTACTGGCACAACTGGGAGTGCGGGATACCCAGATCCAAGAACAACAAAAAGTGGATATCGCTTCACTGGAGCGCCGTCATGCTGGCGTGACACCTACTGTGCTGCCGTTGAAGGTGTGATGATGGATTTACAATCGTTCGGTCAGGTTGTGTTGATCACAGCCGTTATTGCGGGTCTGATAGGGTTTTATACCCGCCCAATTTTTGTCTGGGGAAAAAAGATAGTGTTGCGTGCACTTATCCGCCCGCGCTATCAAAAACGCATTATGCGGGTATCTCTGGGTAAAATAGAGCGAGTAGCTGAGTTTTCTCAAAAGCAAGGCGCACAAAAACAGGGCGCACAAAAACAAGTGCAGCAAAAATCAGATCAAAAAAAATCCGATACCCAGAAAAAAATGGCTGAGAAAAAGGGGGCTACCCCACAGGAAAATCAGCCAAAATAATAAGAAACAACCACCACACCGCGTAAGGTAATCAACAAGGTAATAGGCCGATCATGACCAATAAAATGCACAATAAGGGATTAGTATGAATGACGTGACGCTATCGCCGTTACCTGCTGCTTTACGCCACTGGCGCGGCTTGGGTCTGTGGAATTTCTACTTTATCACCAAATTTGCACTATTCGGATTTGGTCTGATCAATTTTCACCCGCTGTACAATCTGGCGCTGGCGGCGTTTTTACTTTTCCCGCTGCCTCCGGTTTGGTTACATCGATTGCGGCATCTGCTGGCGATTCCGGCAGGTGTAGCGTTGTATTACTATGATTCATGGTTGCCGCCGTTTAGCCGTTTGATTGCCCAGTCATCGGCGGTGGAGTCATTTTCTGCTGATTATATGCTGGAGCTAGCGGGCCGCTTTATCAACTGGAACTGGCTAGCCATCGGGTTAGTTATTTTGCTCAGTTACCTGTTTTTGAGCCAGTTCATCCGTTTTTCAGCCCTGATTTTTGCCTATCTGCTGTATGTTGCAGCAAGCCCTTATTTACCGACGTTAATCAACCGCCCTGCTGAAACAGTGGCTGATGATCGCAGGGTTCCGCAGACCGCATTGCGGTCGGGAGTCATGGCAAACGGTGGTGGCGAGACCGGAAGTGCTGACTCTGCTGCTGCACCACAGCCACAACTGGCCAGTGTACCGGATGATCAGGTGCTAAACAGTGCGTTGGCGGCGTTTTATCAACAGCAGAGCCAGCAAGTAACCACCTTCTCACCTATCCCGTCGGAAAATACACCGTTTGATGTGTTGATCCTCAATATTTGTTCATTGAGTTGGTCAGATATGGAGACGGTTGGGCTGCGTGATCACCCGCTGTGGAACTCGATGGATGTGGTGTTTGATGAGTTTAACTCAGCCTCAACGTACAGTGGTCCGGCGATGATCCGCTTACTGCGTGCCAGTTGCGGACAGGAGTCAAATGCCGGTCTGTTTAAACCGGCTGATCCGCAGTGTTATCTGTTTGAGAACCTGAAGAAAATTGGCTTTAACGAATCATGGGCAATGAACCATGATGGCCATTTTGGTGATTTTGTTCAGGAAGCGCGGACGCTAGGGAATTTACAGACTACACCAATGCCATTTACCGGTTTAACACCGGCGATGACTTCGTTTGATGGCTCACCTATCTACCGTGATATTTCGGTGCTAGATACTTGGTGGAAAAACCGCATCAAGTCAGGCTCTGCGCGCGAAGCACTGTATTACAACACGATCAGCCTGCATGATGGCAATCGGATGATCAATGCCCAAACGGGGAAAACTGCCCGTGCAGATTACAAGCAGAGCTTGCGGACACTGTTTGATGATCTGAATGCCTTTTTACAGCAGCTTGAGAAATCGGGTCGTCCGGTGATGGTGGTGATTGTGCCGGAGCACGGTGCTGCACTAAAGGGCGATATGATGCAGATCTCGGGGATGCGCGAGATCCCAAGCCCTTCGATTGTGCATGTGCCGGTGGGGGTGAAGTTTATCAATGCTAAATCGGTGCTGGCAGAGCATCCGATGCACATTACCAAGCCAAGCAGCTATCTGGCGATCTCCCAATTGGTGGCCAGTATGGTCGGTAGCGAGGCGTACTCACGGGATAATGTTGATCTCGCCGCTATGGTTAATGCGCTACCAGAAACTACCCCAGTGGTGGCAGCCAATGAGGGCAGCGTGATGCTGCGCTACAACAATAAAGAGTATCTGAGTTTGGATATGAAGAGCTGGCTGCCATATCCGGCAACATCCGCACAATAGTCTGTTTCACCGGAGAGTTAGGTCATCCGATTAACTGAGTAGAGCGGCTTTAGCCGCTCTACTGCTATGTGCTACTCATCTACCAACGGATTGCTTTTAGGGGCATGCATATTGGCCCCGTCATGCGGCTTCATCAGCATAAAAATCACGCCAGATAACAAGGTGATCCCCGCAACAGTCAGGAAAGTGTGGTGAAACGCCAGATTCAGAGTGAACCCTTGCTCTTTATACAGACTCAATATTGAGGCACTGCCGGCTATCCCAAAACTTATTGCCAGTTGTTGCGCCACGCTCAGTACTGCATTACCCCCACTGGCATTGTGTTCAGACAACCCACTGAGTGCGAGGGTGTTCATTGAGGTCAGTTGTATCGACATCAGCATACCAAACATCAGCAGCAGCGGGATCAGCACCCAGATAGGGTAAGTTGCGCGATAAAGACCAAATCCGGCGATACAGGCGGCGGTGAGTACGGTGGTGAGTAGCAGCGTGGTGCGGTAACTGAGCCGTTTTAGCAGTTGGGTGATAAAGGGTTTGGATAAAATAGCCGCTACTGCAATCGGAGCCATCATCCAGCCGGAGATTTCAGCACTGTAACCGAGCCCGACTTGTAACATCAGCGGTAATAAAAACGGTATACCACCGGTACCTAGACGTGAAAACATATTGCCGGCAATACCGATACTGAATGTACGGATTCGAAACAGTTTCAGATCAATCAACGGGTTGGGGTAGTGGGTTGCGTGCCAGCCATAACTGAGCAGCAGTAATATACCGCTTCCCAAGGTGGCATACGCAATACCGCGCCCGAGTGAGTGCTCGCCAAATAGCTCCATGCCCAGCGTGATCAACACCAGCCCCAGCCCGAAAAAGAGAAATCCACGCCAGTCTAAACGGTGTGTCGGCATGCGGATATCCGGCATACAGCGTTTTGCATACCAAAGACCAAGCAGACCAATGGGCAAGTTGATCAGAAAAATCCAGTGCCATGAGGTATAGGTCACCAGCCATCCGCCGAGTAACGGGCCAAGCACTGGCCCAACGAGCCCCGGCATGGTGACAAAGTTCAGTACTGGCAGCAGTTGTTCACGCGGATAAGCGCGGATCAGCGCTAAGCGGGCAACTGGCATCATCATTGCGCCGCCAACACCTTGCAAAATGCGTGAGCCTATCAGCATGCCCAAATTGCCTGACATAGCGCAGCTCAGTGAGCCGAGAATAAACAGTGAAACGGCAGTTAGAAAAACCCGTTTGGTGCCGAACCGATCGGCCATCCAACCGCTGATAGGGATCAGCAGTGCCACGGTCAGGGTGTAACTGATGATGGCCGATTGCATGGCAATCGGTGAGCGTTGCAGACTGGCGGCCATAGCGGGCAGCGCGGTGTTTAAGATGGTGGCATCCAGTGTCTGCATGAAAAGCGCCATGGCGGCAATCCATGGCAGACCGGCCATACTGCGTGGCGGTGTCATGCGGTAAACCTCAATTGTCACATGTACCCATCAGGATAAAACCTGATTGAAGCCCTGATTTTACCTGAAACAGGGCTTCTGGGTAGCTTTTTGCCGTGAAGATGAGGGCTTATTAACGAAACAAAATGTCAGCCCAGCGGGTTAGACCTGCGGTAACAGAGCCAAAATCATCGCCACCGACCAGCGGGATCCCCGGTAATTGCTGTTGTAGCGCATGGCGCAACAGCGGTGATCGGGCGCTGCCACCGGTGATGTAGATAACATCCGGCTGGCGATTGCTGGAGGCCAAGGCTTCTGAAACCAGCGCCTGAATTTTTTGCAGTGGCTGCTCAATGGCCTGTGCCAGCGCGGTTTCGGTTATCTGATGCTGCAAGCCTGTGCTGATAAAACTCAGATCAAGCGCAGTTTGTGCTTGCTGGGAAAGCGCAATTTTACTCTCTTCTGCCGCCCGAACTAAACGATAACCCAGCCGCTGGCGGTACACTTTGACCAGACGGGCAAAGGTAATCGGGTCTGCCGCGTCACGCAGCAGTGCTTGCAGCACTTTACCGTTGGCACTGCCGTAGAAATCAGCCTGTGCGGGAACATTATTAATGGCGATGGCATTCCAATATGGCAGTGTCGGCAGAGCCGTGCCTTTTTCGGTGTTGCCTCCCATACCCAGCAGTGGCATCAGCTGATGAAAGGTCAGGGCGATATCCAGATCATTGCCGCCAACTCGACACCCGCTGTGCCCGAGTAGGCTGTGCTGGCGATCAGTTTGCGCGTGCCACTGCGGGCCCATCAGCAGCAGTGAGCAGTCTGTTGTCCCCCCGCCGATATCAACAACCAGTACCACTTGCTCTTTTTGCAAGGTCGCCTCAAAATCAAGCCCCGCGGCTACCGGCTCGAATTGAAATTCGATATTCTCAAATCCGGCGCGTTGCGCGGCACGCAGCAAGATCCCCTGTGCCTGCCGATTGGCCTCTTCGCCCCCAGTACCCTGAAAGTTAATCGGGCGGCCGATCACCGTTTGGGTAATGGTATTGTTGAGCTGATGCTCGGCTTGCCGTTTGATGTGGTGCATCATGCCGCAAACCAAATCTTCAAACAGAGCAATTTGTAGGCTTTTTAGCCCGTTTGCGCCTAAAAATGATTTGGGTGATTTTACAAAATAGACTTCATCTGGCTCTTGCATATAGTGTTGCAACGCGTGCAAACCAAAGCGCAGGCAATCGGTGCTGACCTGGATATCTTCATCACGGTTGCTGTTCATCGCGGTGCGCAGCAGTTGCTGGCTGGCTTTATCGGTAGTCGGCAGTTGCCAGTGGCGGTGCAGGTATTCGCTGACGGCCTCACGGGTTGGGGCACAGATCATTGATGGAAGGTAAGGCGAGTCTTGCTCTAAGGTCAGCAGTTGTGGCCCGTGAGCGGTCATGTGGCCGACAGAACAGTTGGCCGTGCCGTAATCAAATCCGATATACATCTGTAAAATCCCCGAGAGTACGCGGCAAAAGGGGGTGACTTTACCTCAGCCAATGC
>CAMTGL010000001.1 GCA_947071955.1 uncultured Plesiomonas sp. | reverse complement strand
ACCGATCCTCAAACCACAATTGCTGCGGTATTACAGCGAACCAATCTTGATGGTTTAGACGGTGATATCCGAGACGGTGTAGTAGCAGCAACTCTTGCCTTACAAATAAATATGCCGCTCGATGCTATCCAAACACCCCTAATGTTAAGCGATAACGAGCTCACTTTTGTTAAACATTGGCTGAATAAATACTGCATATTCACAGGAGTTGTATGATGTCCTCTGACCCTTACTGCATTCCCTGTGAAAAATATGATCGCTGGATAGAGCTTGATATTCGCGATGAGAATAACCATGCCTTTTCTGGGCAAAAAGCCATACTGACTGACAGTACCGGAATGGAAATCTATCGCGCTCTGCGCCGTGATTTAATCGGTAATCAGGAAACGTAATGCTTAGAAAATTATTATTTCTAGTCTCAGGTTTGAGCATGTTGATTACAGGTTCAGTCAAGTCATCCTCGATATCTACTAACTGGTCATATGGCACAGGGAGCAATATAGATAGGACAATAACGATACAAACTGATCTCTATAAAAATAACCACATCATTTTTTCTTCTCGTATAGGAGGGGGTAGTGGCGGGCTCTTATCAGAACGCATAATAAACAAAAAACATTACTGGGCTGGCGGCGGTGGAATTTCAACTGATGGAATCATAGTTCCCGACTATGCAACAATTGAAATGATCTCATTTCATGACCGTAAACGCTATCGCATTAAAACGAATTTGCCCAAGAGTTTGGAGCAACAGATGAAAATGGCCTATAACGTTAATGGCCAATATGAGTACCGAAATAAACTCTACTTCGGTTTAGCTCCCGGAGGGTACTACGAAGTGGTATTGATGGGACACAGCCTTGGGGTTAGCCCCGATATATTGCTCTCTCGGGGAGTTGCTGAAGAAGTTACTGATGATTGGTACGATAAGAAAGTTCCTGTTGCTGAACAATATGGAATAGATTCCTTCGATAAAAAATACGGTAAATTATTCAAACAACACCCCATCCCACTCGGTATGCAGTGGGCTCCGATCATGGATGCTTATCGTGCCACACAGCCTAGAACTGACCAACAGCCGATGAAATGATATTTCTCTTCTATCAAACAGTAACCACACAAAACACTAGCAGACCAACATCTGCAATGCATTCACATGGCAAGAAAATGCACAAGCGCCGCACCCATCACACTGCTGATGGTTAATCTGTGGCGGTTGCCCAGCCTGCCAGATCAGCGCATCAACCGTGCAACTGTCAGCACACTGCTGGCATGTGCTGAAGGTGTTGTGGCAGGTATGCTGCAAAACAGGTTTAGCCTGTATATTCAGCGGTGAGTCAGGTTGTAGCAGCGCCAATGCACCACTCGGACAAGCCTTAACACACTGCTGGCAACGGCTACAACTCGTAGCAGTAAAATCAAGTACTGGCAGCCCTTGCTCAGACTGAATCAACCCTTCAGGGCAAGCTGACTGGCAGGCATGGCACTCTGTTGAGCACAGCATCGCAAACAAGGCTTCCTCACGTGCATACGGCGGTCGGATCACCTTAGCCTGCAACTCGATAGCCTGTGCTTCTGCGCGCGGCTCACCGGCCTGCTTGATGCCGGAAAATAGCCCACGCAGCAGACCACGGCGGCTGACCGTGCGGTGTTCCATATAAGCTTGATAGTAACGCGCATCTCTCATAACGGGTCTGTTCTGCTTTTCTTTTGATGTTTCAACAGGCTTAACGGGTTAACGGTGCAAGCGAACACTGCGCGGAGTCAGCTCCAGCTCTGCAATTAAGGTCTGCAAAAAACAGCCCAGCACCTTCCCCAATGTGGGGTAAAAATGGCCATACTCAGCGGCGCTCAACAGCTGCACATAACGCGCACTCCACGGCAATACATGCTCTTCAAGCAACGTGATTGCCGCACTGTCGTGACCCAGCTCCAGCAAATAGGCCAGAGCCAGTAACATCAAGCCAATCTGGTCTTCCGGCTCGTTTAACCCACTGTCAAAACAGATATTCTGCTCAGCTAAAAACGCGCGGTAACGCTGCGCTGATTCGGCCAGCAGCAGATTATCCTGATCCTGATACACCGAACCCCACGGTGGTGCGGGCATCTCACCTTGCCCCTCAAACAGTACCGAGAAGTGATAACGTAAATCCGGTTCGGCAACCGCAAGTTGAGCACACCACTGCTCAATTAAGGCCGGCTCTGGCCAACTAAATAGGGTTGGAAGTTCTAGCAACGCTGCCTGTAATGGTGCAGCATGTTCTGAATCTGGCGGATAATAGAGCAAGCCACCAAGAATGCGGGAAACCACAGCAATCATCATCTATCCTGAAAAAAATAAACGTATTGGGGGATGCAGAGCCATGCCAAGGTACAATTTACTCACCTTGGCATGCCCATGACATAACTTATCTAACGATATACAAGCACTTACATCCCAATCGCCCACAGATTATAGAAGGCGATGCGGCCAGCCAGCTCACCAGCAAGCATAATTAGCGCGCCCGCAGCCAACAGCGGAGTTGAACGCGATGTCAGCGCGGTTTTCGGTTGGCACAGCAGCACCAAACAGATCCCGCCACCGATGAGCAGCGCCGCACTCTGCCCCATCCACCAGTTGTGTTGTTGCTCAGCCAACAGCGGCGATGTTGCGGTCAGAAAACCGACATAACCGGTTTTACTCAGCACAGTACCTGTCACTCCAAACACACTGACCAGTGCCCCCACTCGGCAAGAGCCGAACAGTGCCGCACAGATCCCGCCAGCCACCAGCACGGTCAATAACATATGCAGTGAGGTATACGGGCTGGCCCATGCGCTGACAGTATCAAGCTGATAGACCCGTGGAATTGACCAGACAAACATCAGCCCTAGCAGCACCGTCGCAGTATGGACCAGCTTGCCGAACACCTGCTGCCCCACACCGCGCCAGTCAAGCAGCACACTCAGTGCCGCCGATCCTAAAAAGAAACCGCTCAAAATAATCTCATTGCTCATCGGTGAGCGAACTGCACCGGCCAGCAGGTTCAGCGCGCGCAGCGGCTGCCCCATATGCAAACCACCAATCGCTGACCCGATAATCAACAGCACCAGCGCACCCATACGAGCACGCGCTGCCTGTTCTGCCGATGTCAGCCCCAGTGCAACGCTAATCAACAAGCACAGCAGTAAACCGGCGGCAGCCTGACCAAACACGGTAAAAAAAACTAACGGAAGTTCGTGCATCTTAAACCTCTCCCTTATTCTGCACAGCACCGGTGGTATCCCCTGACGGACGCGCATCCGGATGGGGTTTAATAATCAGATTAGGCTTCGTCAGCATAGGATCAGGCAATGGCGCAATGGCATTTTGCGTACCGTACTTCTGGCGTAACAGCTCAATATCACCAAAATCAAGCGCTCGCTGCGGGCATGATCCCACACAAACGGGCATCAGCCCTTCTGCAACTCGTTGATAGCAACCATCACACTTGCTCATCACCTTCTTTTGCGCATCAAACTGCGGCGCACCATACGGGCAGCGCATCTCGCAATAGCGGCAACCGACACACACATCTTGATTAACCACCACCAGACCATCTTCCGCCCGCTTGTGCATCGCACCGGTTGGACAGCCTGCCACACAGGTCGGCTCAGAACAGTGGTTACAAGCAATCGACAGATAGTAATTGAACACATCCGGCTTCCATGCCGAACCCTGTTTTACCCAGCTACCGCCGCCGTACTCATACACCCGACGAAATTTTGGGCCGATACCCAGATCTTTTTCATCTTTACAGCTCACTTGGCAAGTTTTACAGCCGGTGCACTTTGCGGAGTCGACATAGAATCCATATTGAGTCATGAGTTAACGCCCCTTATACCGGCTTAATTTCAACAAGATTAGTGTGCTGCGGGTTGCCTTTGCCCAGCGCTGTCGGGCGCAACGAGGTTAAGCGGTTGATACATCCGCCAACATCTACCCCCTGCTTATTGGTCACCGACCATGCCCCTTCCGGCGCGGCCGCCACACCCGGCATAATTCGCGCTGTTACCTTCACCGGCATCCGCATTTTACCGCGACTGTTGTACACTTCAGCCACATCACCGGAAACCAGACCTCGGGCTGCGGCATCCAGCGGATTCATCCACAGCTCATCCGGCACAGCTTCGCGCAGTTGCAACACCGAAGGATAAGTCGAATGGCAATGCCCTTTGGTATGAAAACCGATCAATTGAATTGGGTACTGAGCCAGCGTTTGGGTATCCTGTATCCCCTCTACGGCCGGATAGTATTCAGGTACTGGAATAATCTTGTCACCTTGTGGCAACGGGCGGGTTTTAGCCAACGCATCAAGTGCTGCTGAATAGATCTCAATTTTACCTGACGGTGTTTTCAGCGGGTTTGCCAACGGATCAGCACGAAAATCTTTTAACGCGATATGCTCTTCGCTTTTTGCTACTCGGCGGTCAATAATGCCCATACCATCAGTCTGTTCAAACGGTGGCAGATGCGTCTCCGTTTCACGCATTTTATTGTAAGAAGATTTAATCCAGTCTTGGTAGGTTTTACCTTCCGTAAACTGCTGTTTTAGCCCCATTTTAGCGGCAATTTCAGCCAGCACATCATAGGTAGCGCGGTTCTCCCACATCGGTTCAATAGCCTGCTGCAACCGAACCACATAGTGATAAGCACCTGACTGGTATGAATTATTGATTAAATCATCTGACTCTAACGTCGAAACATCTGGCAGCAGCAAATCTGCAAATTTTGCCGTCGGTGTCATATGGTTATCCCACACAAGAATAAACTCACACAGCGACTCATCTTGTAAAATTTTCTGCGTCGTATTCAAATCAGAGTGCTGATTTGCCGTCACATTACTGGCGTAATTCCATAAAAACTTAATATTGGTTTTCAGCTGATCACGGCCTTTCACAAAATCATGGGTCGCCGTCATCTCAGTGCCGCGTACAATCGCATCCGTCCACAAAAAGCACGGAATCGATACTTTTACCGGATTTGCTAATGCCAAGCCCGGTACAGGATACGTCACACTGCCGCCCCATGTTCCGATGTTAGTTCCCGGACGACCAAACTGCCCCGTCAGTACCGGCAGCATCATAATAGCGCGCGCGGCATGCTCACCGTTGTGTGAACGTTGTACACCCCAGCCTTGTGAAATCCAGGCGGCATTCGCACCGGCAATTTCACGGGCTAACTGCTTAATTCTGGTGGCCGGAATACCGGTCAGCTCACTGGCCCATTCCGGTGTTTTTGCTGTTTTATCGGCCCCTAATCCCAAAATATAGGATTTATACGAACCATTCGGCTCAGCGGATGCCGGCAGTGAAGCATCATCCCAACCCAAGGTATATTTGGCCAACATCGCCTCATCAATCAGCTTTTCAGTGATTAACGTATGTACCATGCCCGCAACCAACGCCGCATCCGTACCAGGGCGAATCGGGATCCACTCAGCATCAAATGCCGTAATACTGTCAGTACGACGCGGATCAATAATAATCACCCGCGGATTGCTCTGCTCTATCGCATGGTAAATCTCAGCAATCTGGCCACCGCCAGACATCCGAGTTTCGGCCAGATTTTGCCCAAACATCACCACCAGATCAGAGTTTTTGATCTCTGAAAATAGCGTTTGCTGTTCTGTTCCGTAGATATTCCCCGCCTGCCCAAACACATACGGCTGAATACTGTTAATTTGGCACTCAGAATACGTACCGTGCATATCCAAAAAACCACCGGCCGCACTGAGTAACCGCTTACAGGTATTGCGCCCCTGTAAATTGGCCCCCGTAGTACCCGAACCATACTGATAATAGATAGCTTCATTACCGTAAGTTTCAATCACACGGGTAAGCTGGTTTGCCACAATGGTCGTCGCTTCATCCCAACTGATACGCTTAAATTTCCCCTCTCCGCGCTTGCCAACGCGCAACATCGGGTACTTTAAACGGTCGGGGTTATAGGTGCGCCAGCGCGCAGAGCGGCCACGCAGACAAGGGCGGATCTGGTGCTGGCCAAATACCGCCTCATTAATACCGTCTTCGGGGGAAATTTTAATCGCCACACCGTCTTTCACATGCACCTTTAACGGGCAACGGCTGCCACAGTTTACCAAGCAGGCACTGTAGCGGATCTCTTCACCTGCCGCGGTTGCGGCAGCAGAAGCATTTTCGGTTGCGGCCTGAGCACGAAATGGCAGACTCATTGCGCTGGCAACGGCTGCCGCACCAGTCACTGCGGCAGACCCCTGTACAAAGGTTCGGCGGCTCATCAAGCGCGAAATTATCGATTTTTTAATAGTCATGACATTGCTCGCATTATTATGATGCAAGCAAGTGTTAACTACTTAGTAGTAGATGCCCATGATCTCCATCAAGCTACGCACACTCTTTGTTACTTCTTTTTTACACATACAACATTCCGTTACATGTTGATATAATCAAAAACCTTTTTTATTGGGGATGCAGAGCAGCATAAATGCCCATCCAACTACATTACTGACCTGATTACCCACTTCATTACACGGCCATTGCACCGCCGTTAACGACAGCGCAAATAAAATCAGCTAAAATGATCGTTTACCTGTTCACGGTGGTAAACAGCCGTAAAACAAAAGCATCGTTTTGCCGATGCGAAAGCGCTATCTCACAAGATAGCAATCGCACAGATAAAACGCCCTGCCATACGATGATCTCTTGCCCATTTACAGGCAGCCGCACAGCCAGTAACCGGATAACAACACTATGCCAAAAGGTACACTCTATATTATCTCTGCACCCAGCGGTGCGGGTAAATCTAGTTTAATCAATGCATTACTGAAAACTCATCCTACCTATGACATGCAGGTTTCTGTTTCGCATACCACCCGCGATCCGCGTCCGGGTGAAAACAACGGCGAACACTACCACTTTGTTACTGTGGCTGAATTTACCGCGCTAATTGATGAAAGTGCATTTTTAGAGTATGCCGAAGTGTTCGGAAACTACTACGGCACATCACGCCCAACGATTGAGAAAGTGCTCAATCAAGGGATTGATGTCTTTTTAGATATCGACTGGCAAGGTGCGGCGCAAGTGCGCCAGCAGATGCCACATGCTCGTAGCATCTTTATTCTTCCACCTTCACGTGAAGAGTTAGAGCGCCGCCTGTGTGGACGCGGCCAAGACAGCAGTGATGTCATTGCTAAACGCATGGCAAAAGCTGTCAGCGAAATGTCACACTATAATGAGTATGATTACTTAATTATTAATGACGATTTCGATCAAGCACTGGTTGATTTAAAGAACATTATTCGCGCTGAACGCCTAAAGCAGGAGCGACAAACCCTGCGTCATTCTGCGATGATCAGCAAATTGTTGGCAGAGTAAGCTCGGATTGAGTATTATTTCTAGTCATTTGTCTTTTCCCTATTGGATCCATTGGAGTCATTCATGGCCCGCGTAACCGTACAAGACGCCGTTGAGAAAGTTGGTAACCGTTTTGACCTGGTACTGGTCGCTGCACGTCGTGCACGTCAGATGCAAACTCAAGGTAAAGATCCTTTAGTACCAGAAGAGAACGACAAGTACACCGTGATCGCCCTGCGCGAGATCGAAGATGGTTTGATCAATGCTGATATCCTTGATGCGCGTGCGCGTCAGGAACAGCAAGAGCAAGAAGCAGCAGAACTGCAAGCGGTTGCCGCTATTGCAGAAAGCCGTCGTTAATTCTCTGTTGAGTGCGCCCTAGACCTTGTACTTATTTGAAAGCCTGTACCAAGTTGCACAGCGCTATCTGCCTGAGGATCAGATCGAACGCCTCAGGCAGGCGTTTATTATCGCGCGTGATGCACACGAAGGCCAAACTCGCTCCAGCGGGGAGCCTTACATCACCCATCCGGTCGCCGTGGCCTGTATTCTGGGCGAGATGCACCTCGACCACGAAACGCTTATGGCCGCGCTGCTGCATGATGTTATTGAAGATACCGAGATAACCCACCAAGACCTGCAAGAGCGCTTTGGAAAAAGCGTTGCTGAGCTGGTTGAAGGTGTGTCAAAACTCGATAAACTCAAATTCCGCGATAAAAAAGAGGCGCAAGCCGAGAACTTCCGCAAAATGATCATGGCGATGGTGCAGGATATCCGCGTCATCTTGATCAAACTGGCCGACCGTACGCACAACATGCGCACACTCGGCTCGCTGCGCCCCGATAAACGCCGCCGTATCGCGCGTGAAACACTCGAAATTTACAGCCCGCTAGCACACCGCCTTGGTATTCATCATCTCAAAACTGAGCTTGAAGAACTGGGCTTTGAAGCTTTGTACCCCAACCGCTTTCGTGTACTCAAAGAGGTAGTCAAAGCAGCGCGCGGTAATCGTAAAGAGATGATCCAAAAGATCCTGTCTGAAATTGATGGTCGTCTGAAAGAGGTCGGGCTGCCAGCAAAAGTCAGCGGACGTGAAAAACATCTGTACTCCATCTACCATAAAATGCGGCTCAAAGAGCAACGATTCCACAGCATTATGGATATTTACGCTTTTCGCGTAATCGTCAAAGATGTCGACAGTTGTTACCGCGTACTTGGGCAGATGCACAGTCTGTACAAACCTCGCCCGGGTCGGGTAAAAGATTATATTGCCATTCCCAAAGCCAACGGCTATCAGTCACTGCACACCTCCATGATCGGGCCGCACGGCGTGCCGGTGGAGGTACAGATCCGTACCGATTATATGGATCAAATGGCTGAAATGGGGGTAGCTGCACACTGGGCTTACAAGCAACAAGGCGAACCGGTCAGCACCGCACAACTGCGGGCACAGCGCTGGATGCAAAGCCTGCTTGAGTTGCAACAAAGTGCCGGTAACTCATTTGAATTTATTGAAAACGTCAAATCTGACTTGTTCCCTGATGAGATTTACGTTTTCACCCCAGAAGGGCGGATTGTCGAGCTACCCGCAGGCTCAACACCGGTTGATTTTGCCTACGCGGTACATACCGATATTGGTCACACCTGTGTCGGCTCGCGGGTTGATCGCCTGCCGTTCCCGCTCTCTCAAGCGCTAAGCTCTGGCCAAACCGTTGAAATTATTACCGCTCCGGGTACTCGCCCGAACGCGGCATGGCTCAACTTTGTGGTCAGCTCAAAAGCGCGATCCAAAATCCGCCAGATGCTAAAAAACCTCAAGCGGGATGACTCGGTGATCCTTGGCCGTCGTCTACTTAACCACGCATTAGGTGGCGTGAAACTGGCCGATATTACCCGTGAAAATACCCAACGTGTGCTCGATGATCTGAAACTGCATACACTCGATGATCTGCTAGCCGAAGTGGGTTTAGGTAATGCCATGAGCGTGGTGATTGCACGCCGGTTACAACAAAAAGCTACCGAGCCTCAACCGGTTGCCGAAAGCAGCGGAAAACCGAACACGCATAAAAAGCTGCCGATCCGCGGGGCCGACGGTATTTTGCTGACCTTTGCCAAGTGCTGCCGACCTATTCCGGGTGATCCGATTATTGCCCATGTTAGCCCCGGTAAAGGCTTGGTTATCCACCATGAATCTTGTCGGAATATTCGCGGCTACCAAAAAGAGCCGGAAAAATTCATGGCTGTAGAGTGGGATAAAACCGTTCTTGAGCAGGAATTTGTCACCGAAATTAAAGTTGAGATGGTGAACCATCACGGTGCACTGGCTGATTTAACCGCCGTTATCGCCACGGCCGAAGCCAATATTTACAATCTGACTACCGAAGAGCGCGATGGCCGGTTGTACAATATTTTCATTCGCCTAAGCGCCCGTGATCGGGTACATCTGGCCAATATTATGCGTAAAATTCGTGTGATGCCGGATGTGATAAAGGTCAGCCGTAACCGTAACTAATGGGGATCTCGCAGCTTGATAGTCAGCCATTAACGGCACTGTCCGGAGTCGGCAGCAGTATTGCCGCACGCTTAAACAAACTCGGTTTGCATAGCGTGCAAGATTTGCTGTTTCATCTGCCGCTGCGTTACGAAGATCGTACCCGCATCACCCCGATTGCCCAGTTGTTACCACGTTTACACGCCAGCGCCGAAGGTTCGGTGCTGCGTACCGAGATCAGCGCGGGCCGTCGGCGGATGCTGACCTGCCGCATCAGTGACGGTACCGGCACACTCACACTGCGCTTTTTTCACTTTACGGCGGCAATGAAAAATGGTCTGACGGAAGGAAAGCGCATCAAGGTGTTCGGTGAGGTCAAACCCGGTGTTAACGGGCCGGAGATCATTCACCCTGAGTACCGCGCCATCGGGCAACACGATCCGGCTGTCACCGAAGAGACGCTCACACCGGTCTACCCAACCACCGAAGGCTTAAAGCAGGCCAGCCTGCGTAAACTGACTGATCAGGCACTGGCTATGCTCGATAAGCTGGCTATTCCTGAGCTGCTTCCTTCGCAGCTCAATCATCGCCAGATCAGCATCCAACAAGCCTTACACTTGCTGCACCGCCCAACACCGGATATTGCACTGAGCGAGCTTGAACAGGGTAAACATCCGGCACAACAACGGCTGATTTTAGAAGAGTTGCTGGCGCACAACCTCAGTATGCTGCACGCCCGCACCTGCGCACAGGCGCATCCGGCTTACGCATTGCCCGAAATATTGCCACGCCATCAGGAAGTGCCGCTCAAACCGGCATTCTTGCAAGCTCTGCCCTTTTCACCTACCGGTGCACAGCAGCGGGTCGTCAGTGAGATTGAATCTGATCTGGCCAACCCATTTCCGATGATGCGGCTGGTACAAGGTGATGTAGGTTCCGGTAAAACACTGGTCGCAGCACTGGCAGCCCTACGTGCCATCAGCCACGGCAAACAGGTGGCGCTAATGGCCCCAACCGAGCTGCTGGCCGAACAGCATGCCAACACCTTTCGCCAGTGGTTTACGCCGCTTGGCATTCAGGTCGGCTGGCTGGCCGGAAAACAAAAAGGCAAAGCACGCGCAGCACAAGAACAAGCTATTGCATCGGGTGAAGTGGCGATGATTATCGGCACCCACGCTCTGTTCCAGCAAAACGTTATCTTCTCTGATCTGGCACTGATCATTATTGATGAGCAGCACCGCTTTGGCGTGCACCAACGGCTCACATTGCGGGAAAAGGGCAGTACCCACGGCTACTCTCCGCACCAACTGATCATGACAGCAACCCCCATTCCACGCACGCTGGCGATGACCGCCTACGCCGATCTAGATACCTCAGTGATCGATGAGCTGCCGCCCGGCCGCACACCCGTGACGACCGTTGCGATCCCCGATTCGCGGCGAGCAGATATCATTCGCCGCGTTAACGAAGCCTGCCACACTGAGCAGCGGCAAGCATACTGGGTCTGCACCCTGATTGATGAATCAGAGGTGCTCGAAGCACAGGCAGCAGAAGAGACAGCCGCTGACCTGCGCTTGCAACTGCCGCACCTGAATATCGGTCTGGTACACGGGCGAATGAAAGCCACAGAGAAACAGGCAGTGATGGCAGAGTTTAAAGCCGGCGCACTCAACTTACTGGTCGCCACTACCGTGATCGAAGTGGGGGTAGATGTGCCCAATGCCAGCCTGATGATTATCGAAAACCCCGAGCGTCTAGGCTTGGCACAGTTGCATCAGTTACGTGGACGAGTTGGCCGAGGCGCTATCGCCTCACACTGTGTGCTGCTGTATAAAACCCCGCTGAGTAAAACCGCCCAGCAGCGGCTCTCGGTACTGCGCGACAGCAACGATGGCTTTATTATCGCCCAACGCGATCTGGATATTCGTGGGCCGGGTGAACTGCTTGGCACCAAACAGACCGGCATGATGAGCTTTCGAATTGCCGATCTCTTGCGCGATCAACACCTCATCCCCGATATACAAAAACTGGCGCGCTACCTGCACCAGCACTATCCGCAGCACAGTCAGGCAATCATTGACCGCTGGTTAGCACACAGTACTGACTACTCCAACGCCTGATTTTCCCGCGTTACTCGGCTTTTATAATCCGATTCTCTAACCGATAATCTCGCCAAGATCACAGGCAAACGTTTGCTTTTTGTGGTGATCACGTTAAAATGCGCGCCATATCTAGCCATACCCGCGTTAATGCACTAACCACAATCAATCATTGTGGACTTCATACATCACACTGTTTTCTCACTTTCATGATCACTGGAATCTAGCATGAGCTCACAAGCTATCGAACCGGAACACATCGATACCACTCCTGCACCTGCCACCCGACATAACCCCGATCTGGTTTATCGTCTCGATGATCGCCCACCGTTGCCACAAACCCTGTTTGCTGCCGGTCAGCACTTACTGGCGATGTTTGTGGCCGTTATCACGCCACCCTTGCTGATTTGTCAGGCCCTTGGCCTGCCAGTCGCCGATACCCAGCGCATCATCAGCATGTCACTGTTTGTTTCAGGCCTCGCCTCTTTTCTGACTATTCGCACTGTCGGGCCAATGGGTTCAGGTTTACTCTCAATTCAGGGCACCAGTTTCAATTTTCTTGGCCCAATTATTGCCGGAGGGCTGGCATTAAAACAGGGCGGCGCAGATGTGCCGACCATGATGGCAGCACTATTTGGCACAATCATTCTGGCCTCATTCAGTGAAGTGCTGTTATCGCGGATTTTGCATCTGGCGCAAAAAGTGATTACCCCACTGGTCTCGGGCATTGTCGTGACCTTAATTGGTCTGACGCTAATTCAAGTAGGTTTAGTCTCGATTGGCGGCGGTTTTGGCGCGCTCAGTGATGGCAGTTTTGGTAGCCCGAAAAATCTGCTGCTGGCCGGTGTAGTTATCGGGCTGATTGTACTGCTTAACCGCCAGCGTAACCCCTATTTACGGGTTGCTTCACTGGTGATTGCCATGGGTGCCGGTTATCTGGTGGCATGGGCATTGAACATGCTACCCAGTGTTCCGCACGATGCGCCATTACTGATGCTGCCAACGCCACTCTACTATGGTCTGAGCGTTGATTGGAGCTTACTGCTGCCGCTGGTACTGGTATTTTTAGTCACCTCGCTCGAAGCGATTGGTGATATTACCGCCACCTCTGAGGTCTCTGAGCAGCCGGTCAGCGGGCCGGTATATATCCGCCGCATCAAAGGCGGCGTGCTGGCTGATGGTGTTAACTCAGCACTGGCCGGCGTTTTCAACAGTTTCCCTAACTCAACATTTAGCCAGAACAACGGCGTGATCCAGATGACCGGCGTTGCCAGCCGCTATGTCGGTTATGCAGTAGCCGCAATGCTGACGCTACTTGGCCTATTTCCTTCAATCGCCAACTGGGTACTGAGCATTCCCGAACCAGTACTGGGCGGCGCAACCATTGTGATGTTTGGTTCCATTGCTGCCGCCGGTGTGCGGATTATCGCGCGTGAGCAGCTCGACCGCCGTGCCGTACTGATTATTGCCATTTCACTGGCCATGGGATTAGGCGTGGCCCAACAGCCACAAATCCTGCAATTTGCCCCTGACTGGCTGCGCTCGGTACTCTCATCTGGCCTTGCGGCTGGCGGTTTTACCGCCATTGCGCTGAATTTAATTCTGCCGCAAGAGTTGCCTGAAGAGGGTTCAACTCAGCAGCCTCAGACAGTAAAAAGCACTCTCACTGCTCGCTCAACAGAGCAGTAACATGAATCGATAACGTGAATCAGTAAAATCGTTCAGCAACACAACGTAGTTACCTTTTCCCTTTGCTTACCACGATTGACTCACCGCCTTTAACGGTGAGTCAATCAACTTTAGCGCTATTTGCGCACATCCCGCATAACCGATAACAACATGCAACAAGGCTAGTAACTCTCAGCAGAAACAGGCAGACTGTTGATAAAATCAGCATACCTGACTTACGGAAGAGCCATGCACGCGTCAAGGTGCACTCACGGAGGATCTATGTCCGATAATTTCACCCTACTCAACCAGATACTCAAAGAGCGCGCACCGGAAGAGCTCCTGTTTTTGTCTGATCTGCTGCTCAAGCAAGACTTGCTACACCTAGCGATCCGCTGCCTTGAGCACGTACACCAGCAATCAGGCGCATCACCGCAGCTCAATATACGTCTGGCACGTGCCTACGCACAGGCAGGCATGTCGCCACTCAACCGGCATCCGGCGGAGCTGAGCACTCAGTAACGAGTAATGGCTCACCACAGCCAACAACAGAACAGCAATAAAAAGCAAACACGGAAGAGTAGACAGAAAGCGCCCCTGTTATCAGCAGGTGCATAACCCTTGGCTTATCATCAATTACCCATTATGAAGATACTGACAAAATTTCTGGCCACACTGTTGATCCTGTTTCTGCTGGTCATCATACTGGCATATGCACTGCTGCAAACGCCGCTGGGTGCCGAACGGGTCAGCCGCTGGATTTCAGCGTACACACCGTACCAACTCTCACTGACCGGCATTCAGCACAGCCCGCTGTCACCGCGCCAAATTCGCCTGACAGAGGTACGTTTAGCCCAGCAAGGCACACCACTGCTCGATGCTAGGCAGGTCACGCTGACCCTAAATTTACGCACTTTGCTGCACCCGCTACACTGGCAAAAAATCCTGCTACAAGAGGGTGAACTGCGGCTGCCCGCGCTGTTAAAACCAGCAAGCGGCTCATTTTTGTACGCTCAACAACTTCAGCTCGACAACATGGCTATCAGCAGTCGAGTAGCCGATATACCGCTGACAGCCCATCCGGTTAACGGTGGTATCACCCCGTTTAACCCAGATCAGCAGAGCTTTTTGGGGGAAAATGCCCGCTTTGAGCTCTCATCCCCCCAATTTGATCTGGGCGAACTGACCCTGAACAACCTCTTTTTACAAGGCCGCTGGCAACAGGGAAAACTGAGCATTGATGATTTTGGTGCCGATACACTACAAGGGCAAATTACCGCGGCCGCCGAGCGCAGCACACAAGGGGCATGGACGATCAATGCGCTGCGCCTGACCCGCTTGCGCCTACAAGATAACCGTCTACCTGCGCTACTAAGCCGCTACTGGCAAATATTGCCCCCTCTTACCCTGCAACGGGCCGATATTGTCGGCGCGCGGGTTGAAGGCAATGACTGGTCAGTCAACGACCTTGATCTTAGCCTCAACAACCTGCAAATCGGCCAAGGCACATGGTCATCACACGATGGCCAACTGAGCATGACCGCACTTGATCGGGTGCGGGGCGATCTACACCTGCGTGAACCGGCACTGCGCCTCAGTTTTACCGCCGACGGCATCACCATTGATGACTTTAGTACCCGCTTTGAAAACGGCCTGATTAACGGCTACGGCAGTTGGCGTGCAGCCGATCAAACACTACAGTGGGATCAACTTGGCATTAGCGGCATTGAGTACAGTATTCCAGCGACATGGGCACAGTGGCTAACCCACCCGCTACCTGCCGTATTCAGCCAAATTAACGTATTAAAGCTAGAGCTAAACAACAACTTATTGGTGGATATAAACCCGCTGCGGCCTTTTCAGTTCACCGCGCTTAACGCCAATGGCAGCAACCTACAGCTAGCACAGCAACAGCACTGGGGATTATGGCGTGGCAGCTTACGCGCCAGTGCCCGTGCAGCAACGGTCAATAAAGTGGATATGCGCAATGTCGCCGTTGATCTGCAAGCCGATAATGGCGCAGTGACCTTACGTGATTTCAGTGCATTTACCGGAAAGGGGTTACTTGAAGGAAGTGGCACACTGCTGCAACGTGATAAGTGGCCTGCCAGCCTGCAACTGAGTGGCCAGCAGATAGCACTCGACAGCCTGCAACAGTGGGGCTGGCAAACCCTGCCACTGCGCGGGATCGGCAACCTGAACCTCAATCTGCAAGCCAATCTACTCACGGCTGATAACGTGCGGCAATCACTCAGCGGAGAGCTGCAACTGACCACCGATCAGGCACTGTTGCGCGGGATTAATGCCCCAAGCCTGTGGTCACAAGCTCAACGCTCACCGATACCCGATCAGTGGATTGCACAATCCACGCTTGAGGGGCAACAAACCCTGCTGAAAAATCTGCAACTGCACCTACGAGCAGAAAAGGGGCAGATATGGGTACAAAATGCGGCCTTTAGCGGCGATCAACTGCAAGGGAAGATCAGCGGCAGTTATTCATTAGCACCGCCACCGCTCAGCCCCACTGCCGAACCGAACCGTCTGCAACTGCAACTCGATAACCGTATCAACTGCCAGCGGCTTACCCGTATCTGGCATACCCCACTAACCCGCATCGAAACAATCGCAACATCAGCACAAAATGCGGTTAATGGCTCTGATACAACAGCAGATAATGAGTACTATCAGAGTAGCAGCTCAGTCAGCGGAGTGCCCGAGTGTGTACCGGCTGGCAGCACCATATAAGTCCCGACAAACACCGCGCCTTGCGACTCATCGGTCAACAGGCGCACCTTCATCTGTACGCGGGCTTTGCGTCCGCGTGCCAGACGATCCAGATCGCCACCTAAATCATTCAGATCCGCCACCGCCCGCGGACGGTTACGCACCGCCTGCGGATAACGGATATGCGCATCCACCAGAATAATCTCTCCACCCAGATTACGCTCACGTAGCAGCAGCCAAATTAGCCCCCAACCGGTTAGCGTTGCCAGTGAAAACAGACTGCCAGCAAACACCGAATCATGCGGATTCAAATTGGCATTCAGCGGTAGCGTTGTTTCAAAACGCTGTCCGGTGTACTGCACAATCTTCACCCCCATTTTTTCACTGATCGGAATGGACTGATACCACGCCTGCTGTAACTGCTGACACCAGTCCGGCCGGTGTAAAATGGCATCCATATCCGGCAGCGGTTTTATCATCAAAAAGTGCCGTACCGGGGTGGTCAGCCCCGCTTGGATCTCACCTTGATTCTGATAGCCCAGCTGAGTAAAAAAAGGCACCGCCTCCTCACGAGCGCTGCACACCACCCGTTTTGCCCCCTCTTGGCGGGCAACCGACTCCAGCGCCATCGCCACCAGCGTACCCAACCCGCGCCCGCGTAAATTTGCATCAACGGCCATAAAGCGGATCGCTGCCTCATCATCGGCATTGATATAGACCCGCCCAATCGCGACCGGATTATCTTGATCATCCACCACCATCTGATGATGTGCGCAGGCATCATAGCCATCGCGCTCTGATCCTACCGGCTGACGTAACGGCTCACGCAGCATCTGCCAGCGAAAATGGTAATAGCGCTGCAGCGCCTCTTCAGTCAGCGGAGTACTTAAGCGATACATCCTTGTCGCCCTCTTTTACAATAGAGAAACCATCTGCCGGATACCGGCTACACCTGCAACCAAAAAGTCACTGGGCCATCATTTTGCAAGCTCACCTGCATATCAGCGGCAAACTGCCCCTGTGCCGTATTGATTTTTTCACGGCAACAGGCACTGAAATAGTCGTACAACGCCTCTGCCTGTTGTGGCGAAGCCGCTGATGAAAAGCTCGGGCGCATCCCTTTTTGGGTATCGGCTGCCAGCGTAAATTGGGAAACCACCAACACACTGCCACCGGCCTGCTGCACATTCAGATTCATCTTGCCATCGGCATCATCAAAAATGCGATAACCCAACACCCGATCAACCAGACGACGCGCTTTCGCCTCATCATCCTCTTTTTCCACACCCAGCAAAATCAGCAGCCCGTGGCCAATCTCCCCGACCACTTGCCCGTCAACCTCGACCCGTGCTTCACGCACACGCTGAATCAATCCAATCATCCTAATCACTCTCTTTTTCTGAAAGACCCAAATCGGTAACTACAGCGGGTACGCCTCCGTTAGCTCAAGCAGAGCCCGAATCAACCCGTCGGTGATCCCCGGCTCCATACTGCTGTGGCCAGCATTCGGCACCACCTGCAACGCCGCCTGCGGTAAGACCTGACATAACTGCCACGCATTCTCAAAGGGGCAGATCATATCGTAACGGCCATGCACAATACGCACCGGTATCGCCTGCAATACTGCCGCATTCTGCACAATAAAATTCTCAGGCAAGCGTGTCGCAGCACGAAAATAGTGGCACTCCAACCGCGCCAGCGCGACCGCATGCTGCAAATTACTCATCTGCTCCCACACCGTCGGATCTGGCAGCAACTGCATCAAATGCGCTTCCCACAACGCCCAGCTTTTTGCTGCGGCACTGCGCTCTAACTCATTATCCGAACTCAGACGTTGCCAGTAACCCTCCAACACCTGCTCACTATCGGTCACACCGCCAAGTGGCGCAATAAACTGCTGGTAATGCTCAGGAAAAACCAGACTGGCACCGCCCTGCGGGCTGTAGAGCCAATCAAAATCTTGTTGGCGGGAAAGGAAAATACCGCGCAGTACCATCGCACTGACACGCTGTGGGTGGGCAATCGCATACAATAAACTTAACGTACTACCCCATGACCCGCCAAACAGCATCCACTGCGATACATCGAGCGATTCACGGATCGCTTCCATATCATCAATCAGCGCCTGTGGATGATTATCCTGCAAACTGCCGTACGGCAATGAACGGCCACAACCGCGCTGATCAAATAAAATAATATGAAAACGGGCGGGATCAAAAAAACGCCGGCTCTGTTCACTGCACCCCGCACCGGGGCCGCCGTGCACAAACAGCACCGGAATACCCTGCGGATTACCGGCCTGCTCAACATAAACTTGGTGTTCACCACGGCGAATGAAGCCGCTTGCAAACGGATGAATAGGTGGATACAAATGAAACATAACAACTCCCTATACCATGGAAAATACCATGGAGGCACCGTGAAGAACGCCGTGGTGAACACACTTTCAGTTACACGTTATCCGCCTCTGTTTGTGGATCTGAGTCTGAACCTGCCATCTGCTTTTGCGTTTGCCATTCACCCAGCGTGGCCGTTACCTCAGCACCCAACAACACAATACACCAGCTCAGATAAACCCAAACAAATAAGATAGGGATCACCGCCAATGCACCGTAAATCAACTGATACGACGGGAAAAAGGCAATATACAATGTAAAGATTTTTTTACTCACCTCAAACAGCAATGCCGCAAACAGCGCACCACTTAATGCATGCAACGTCGACACCCGCTCAGTCGGTACCACACCGTACAACAACCAAAATGACAGCGCAGACAAAATCATCGGCAACAGCACCAACAGGTTATCCAGCACCCCGTTAATACCCGTATCTGTCAGCAATTTAAGCGATAACAGATACGAACTGGTCACTAAACTGGCCCCCGCCAACAGCGGGCCTAACGTCAAAATCATCCAATACACAGCAAATGACACCATCACCGGACGGCGATGCTTACTGCGCCAGATAGCATTTAACGCTTTATCTACCGCAGAAATCAGCAGTAAAGAGGTCACCACCAGCGCAATAATGCCCACTGCACTCATATTGCTAGAATTCGACACAAACTGATCGAGATAATTTTGTACCACATCACCGGTCGCCGGTACAAAATTACTGAATACAAAATGTTTTACCTGATCGGTGATCCCGACAAAGACCGGAAAAGCGGTAAACACCGAAAAAATCACCGTCACCAGTGGAACCAGTGAAAGCAGCGTCACATAGGCAAGATAACCGGCGGTGATCGTCAAACGGCTCTCACCACTGCGGCGCAATAATAGACGGAAAAAGCCCCGATTCTGCCACCAGGTGGTCGGCTGTAACCCTTTATACATCGCTCTTTTCCTCATCGGTTGCAATTTTATTTGTTATCGCATGCTGTCATCACATCATGCCCTACCGTCAATCATATGCTTGACCGTGCTTCCTTTAGATAAAAAAAGAGGACACCCGTAGGCATCCTCTTTCTCATCACCCAAAACATAATAACTACATTTTAGGATGCAGAACACGCAATAACTAATCCGCAGGGATTACTTACGGTGTGCACGCTTACGGTCGTTTTCGGTCAGGTGTTTCTTACGAATACGAACGCTTTGTGGCGTTACTTCTACTAGTTCGTCATCATCGATGAATTCCAGAGCTTGCTCCAGCGTCATCTTGATAGGGCTAACCAGCGTTGTTGCTTCGTCTGTACCAGAAGCACGCATGTTAGTCAGCTTCTTACCTTGCAGACAGTTTACAGTCAGGTCATTAGAACGGCTGTGAATACCGATGATTTGACCTTCGTAAACTTCAGTACCGTGACCCAAGAACAGGCGACCACGATCTTGCAGGCTGTACAGTGCGTAAGCCAGTGCTTTACCGGTACCGTTAGAGATCAGAACACCGTTGATACGCTGACCGATTTCGCCCGGACGCACGTCATCATAGTGGCTGAAGCTGGAGTACAGCAGGCCAGTACCAGAAGTCATGGTCATGAAGTCGGTACGGAAACCGATCAGGCCACGGCTAGGGATGATGTAATCCAAACGGATACGGCCCTTGCCATCAGGGATCATGTCGCGCATTTCACCCTTACGCAGACCCATCGCTTCCATCACAGAACCTTGGTTCTGCTCTTCGATGTCCAGAGTCACTTGCTCGAATGGCTCTTGTTTACGGCCATCGATATCACGGAAAATTACTTTCGGACGGGATACCGCCAGCTCGTAACCTTCACGACGCATGTTTTCAATCAGAACAGACAGGTGCAATTCACCACGGCCTGATACACGGAATGCATCTGGATCTTCAGTCTCTTCAACACGCAGTGCAACGTTGTGTACCAGCTCTTTACGCAGACGGTCAAGGATCTGACGTGAAGTCACAAACTTACCTTCGCGGCCACAGAATGGCGAGGTGTTTACACAGAAGAACATGGTAACGGTTGGTTCATCAACAGTCAGTGCTGGCAGTGCTTCAACGGCAGTAGGGTCACACAGAGTATCAGAGATATTCAGCTCGCCTAAACCGGTGATAGCGATGATATCGCCCGCTTCACACACTTCAGCTTCGATACGTTGCAGACCCATGTGGCCCAGAACTTTACCGACTTTACCGTTACGACGATTGCCTTCGCTATCAACGATAACGATCTGCTGGTTCGGCTTCACAGAACCACGCTTGATACGACCGATACCGATAACACCAACATAGTTGTTGTAATCGAGCTGAGAGATTTGCATCTGGAAAGGTGCTTCCATCTCAACTTGTGGCGGCTGCACGTGCTTAACGATGGTTTCGAACAATGGCGTCATGTTGTCAGCCATTTCGTCAGTTTCCAGACCGGCGATACCGTTCAGTGCTGAAGCATAAACAATTGGGAAGTCCAGTTGTTCATCGGTCGCACCCAGGTTAACAAACAGGTCAAATACCTGATCAACAACCCAATCAGGGCGTGCGCCCGGACGGTCAACCTTGTTGATAACCACGATCGGACGCAAACCATAAGCAAACGCTTTTTGGGTTACGAAACGAGTTTGTGGCATCGGGCCGTCCATTGCATCTACCAGCAACAGTACGGAATCTACCATCGACATCACACGCTCTACTTCACCACCGAAGTCGGCGTGACCCGGGGTGTCAACGATGTTAATGCGGTATCCGTTCCACTCGATGGCGGTGTTTTTAGCCAGAATGGTAATTCCACGCTCTTTTTCCAGATCGTTGGAGTCCATTACACGTTCGGTCGCGTCATTACGCTCTCCGAGGGTGCCGGATTGTTGCAGCAGCTTATCAACCAGGGTGGTTTTACCGTGGTCAACGTGGGCAATGATGGCGATATTACGCAGATTCTCAATCACAGATGTGGTCTCTGGGGGTTAACAAATTAGCGGCTATTGTACACAGGTTGAGCAAAAGACTAAACCGATCACAGCAAAACATTGCTGGCAAGTTTACCTGCCTGCGGGCGTGAGCCACTTCACAAGGTACACAATTAAAGTGTGAACATTATTACAGAAGAATCGTAATTTTGCTGCCACATATCGATCTCAATATGATCTTTGCGGCATGCTGGACGAATTCTCTGCTTATTTTGCTGATGAATTATACAACCAACTTAATATAGAAGGATATTAATTCCTTTCTTGCACCAAAATAGTGCAATCATTCACCATATTAGTGCATTAATGCAGGGTTGAACACCACAGTTTGCCATGGCATGCTGCTATTTCACAGGGAATATCACGAACCATAAAAGTTGGCATGCTTCTCGCTTAGTAGATATCGAAGGCACGAAGCGGCCTAGGTTTCAGATATAAAGAGCAACAAATCAGGTATACATTAGCGCTACGCAACCAATACGAATTTGAATGCGAGCACTAAAAATCCACGACAACACCATGATTGCGACAACATCGGAGGTTACACCATGTCAGCTGAACACGTATTAGCACTGCTGCAAGAACACGAAGTGAAATTCGTTGACCTGCGCTTTACTGACACCAAGGGCAAGGAACAGCACGTATCAATTCCAGCACATCAAGTGAATGCTGACTTCTTTGAAGAAGGCAAAATGTTTGATGGCTCTTCTATCGAAGGCTGGAAAGGCATTAACGAATCAGACATGGTTCTGATGCCCGATCCGACTACCGCAGTTATGGATCCGTTCACTGATGACAGCACACTGATTGTCCGCTGCGACATCCTCGAACCGGGTACAATGCAAGGCTATGACCGCGATCCGCGCTCTATCTCTAAGCGTGCAGAGGATTTTCTGCGCTCTACCGGCATTGCTGACACGGTTCTGTTCGGGCCAGAGCCTGAATTCTTTGTGTTTGATGATGTGCGCTTTAGCACCGGTATTTCCGGCTCTTTCTTTAAGCTTGATGATATCGAAGCGGCATGGAATACCGGTACTGAGTACGAAGGCGGCAACAAAGGCCATCGTCCAGGAGTCAAAGGCGGTTACTTCCCGGTAGCACCGGTTGATTCATCACAAAACCTGCGCTCTGCCATGTGTTTGGTGATGGAAGAGATGGGTTTAGTGGTTGAAGCACACCACCACGAAGTGGCCACTGCAGGCCAAAATGAAGTGGCAACTCGCTTCAACACCATGACCATTAAAGCCGATGAAACCCAAATTTATAAGTATGTGGTTCACAACGTTGCGCATGCTTACAATAAAACCGCAACTTTCATGCCAAAACCGCTGTTCGGTGATAACGGTTCAGGCATGCACTGCCACCAGTCTCTGGCAAAAAATGGCGTAAACCTGTTCTCAGGTGATAAGTATGCTGGCCTGTCTGAAATGGCGCTGTACTACATCGGCGGTATCATCAAGCACGCGAAAGCTATCAACGCCTTTGCTAACCCAACCACCAACTCCTACAAGCGTTTGGTGCCAGGTTATGAAGCACCGGTCATGCTGGCTTACTCTGCCCGTAACCGCTCGGCCTCTATCCGTATTCCGGTAGTTGCCAGCCCGAAAGCGCGTCGTATTGAAGTGCGCTTCCCAGATCCAGCAGCTAACCCATACTTGGCATTTGCTGCCCAGCTGATGGCCGGTCTTGATGGCATCATCAACAAAATTCATCCTGGCGATGCCATGGATAAAAACCTGTACGATCTGCCACCAGAAGAAGCCGCTGAGATCCCAACGGTTGCCGGTTCACTGGAAGAGGCAATGCAGGCTCTGAACGAAAACCGCGAGTTCTTAACCCGTGGTGGCGTATTTACCGACGAATTTATCGATTCTTATATTGAGTTGAAACGCGCGGATATCGACCGTGTGCGCATGATGCCGCACCCAGTTGAGTTTGAAATGTACTACAGCGTTTAAGTTTTTCTTGCCGCTAAACTTACGTTTAGCCTATCGAAAAACAAAACACTGGCGGAAACTTCACCGCTCATGCGTGTAACAACTCATTTTGTTGCCGTGGAAACTTTCAGCCCGCCTCACAAGCGGGCTTTTTTACGCTTGCGGTGACTGGTGGGTAGTGATGACACTATGTGGCTTAGCATTTAGCTTAGTCACTAAAAGAGCTCAGGTCACTGATATGGCTTGGGTGGTTTAATAACTTAGATGACAATAACTTCGGGGACTTAGCATCATCCCTGAGTGCAGTAATCTAAAACACCCTTTTTTGATTTGCGGAGAACTTGTCATGCGCCTGTTTTGTCTGACATTGCTGCTGTTAAGCGCACCGGTGCTGGCCAGTGAAGCCCGATTAATCTGTTCATGGACAGACGCTCGTGGCACTACGCACTTTAGCACCACCAAAACCAAAGGGGCGACCTGTAAAGAGATCTCGCCAAGTGCACCGATAAAGTATGACTCCGGCAAACTGCCGAGCGATAAACTGCCCAACCGAGCCTCGGTTGCCAGCAGCAGCGCAGCCAGTGTGCCGCGTACCCGCCCGCAGGCCGTCAGCAACTTAACCACCCAGATTGCCATTTTATCGCCTATTGACGAGCAAACTGTGCGCAATAACAGCGGTGATATTGATGTCACTGTGATGGTCGTGCCGAAATTAACCGAAAGCCAAACGGTACAGCTGCTGCTTGATGGCAACCCGAGCGGCTCGCGAACCCGCAGTATCCAGCAACAGCTAAAAAATATTGACCGTGGATCACATCAGGTCAGCGCGCAACTGCTTGATAAAGGCCAAGTCGTGGCCACTGCACCGGCGGTGACAGTCTATCTACACCGAGCCAGCGTACTCAATCGTGAAGCGCTGAATCCGCCGATTGCACCGAAATAATCACCTGTACAAGTGCAGGTTTCCCCCCGCAGGTGGGTTCATCACACCCGATAACCGTACGCACCTTTTTGGTGCAAAAGGGGTATCCGCCAGCAAGAAGGTGCGTGTACACTGGCACTATTTACGGTCGGACGCATCACGATAAGGCAAGGTATGCTGCACTATTCCCACCTGCTGCTGAATAACCTGAAAACCAGTGTCCTGCTGCTTGATGATGATTTAACCATTCAGTTTGCCAATCCAGCCGCCGAGCAACTGCTGGCCCACAGCACCCGTAAGCTCAACGGTTTGCCACTGGCCTCACTGTTTAGCCATATTTCACTGGATTTGACGTTGATGCAGCACACGCTCGACAGCCAGCAAAGTTTTACCGACAACGAAGTGATGCTGGTGATTGACGGGCGTGCCCACACGCTGGCTCTGACTGCCCAACCGCTGATCACACCAGAAAGTTCGGCAATTTTAGTTGAACTGCAACCGCTCGATACTCACCGAAAAATTAGCCAAGAGCAGTTGCATCAGGCACAGCAAATTGCCGCGCGCGATTTGGTACGCGGGCTGGCGCACGAGATCAAAAACCCGCTGGGCGGATTGCGTGGAGCTGCACAACTGCTGGAAAAAGCGCTGCCCAACCCTGAACTCACTGAATATACCCAGATAATCATTGCACAGGCTGATCGGTTACGAAATTTGGTTGATCGGCTGCTCGGCCCACAACGGCCGGGCGTGCGAATGGAACAGAACCTGCATGTTGTACTTGAACGAGTACGACAGTTGGTTGAACTGGAAAAACCGGCACAAATTCGCCTGATCCGTGATTATGACCCTAGTCTGCCGGAGTTCGAACATGATGCCGAGCAGCTCGAACAGGCTATCTTAAATATTGTACGTAACGCACTGCAGGCGCTCGGCGAACAAGCGGGCAGCATTACTTTGCGTACCCGCACCGCGTTTCAGCAGATGCTGCACGGTGAACGCTACCGGTTGGTGGTGCGGCTCGATATTATTGACACCGGATCAGGTATCCCGGCACATCTGCAAGATACCCTCTTTTATCCGATGGTCAGCGGGCGTGAGGGTGGGACTGGATTAGGGTTGTCTATTGCGCGCAATTTGATCGATCAGCATCAGGGTAAAATAGAGTGCAGCAGCTGGCCCGGACATACCGAATTCTCGGTATATCTGCCGCTGCGCAAGTAATCGGTAAATTCAGGCTAGGTTGATGAGGCAAAACATGAGTAAAGGACGAGTCTGGGTTGCAGATGATGACAGTGCCATCCGCTGGGTGTTGGATAAAGCGCTCTCAGGCAGTGGGATCAGCTGTGAAACCTTCGATGATGCGCAGAAAGTGCTGAACGCTCTCACTACCCGCCGCCCGGATGTGCTGATCTCAGACATTCGGATGCCGGGGATCGATGGTCTGACACTGCTTAGTCAACTGCACACGCAGCATCCTGATCTGCCGGTCATCATTATGACGGCACATTCTGATTTAGATGCGGCGGTCAGCGCCTATCAACGCGGTGCATTTGACTATCTACCCAAACCTTTTGATATTGATGATGCCGTCAATTTAGCCGAACGAGCCATTTTACACAGCCACGAACTGCGCCGGACACAACCCGATATAGCCCCGACACCTGATGCACACAGCCCCGCAATTATTGGTGAGGCCCCTGCCATGCAGGAGGTCTTTCGGGCCATTGGCAGGCTATCGCGCTCCTCTATCAGCGTGCTGATTAATGGGGAGTCAGGTACCGGCAAAGAGCTGATTGCCCACGCTCTGCACCGACATAGCCCACGTGCTGGCGCCCCCTTCATTGCCCTCAACATGGCAGCCATCCCCAAAGATTTGATTGAGTCAGAGCTGTTCGGTCATGAAAAAGGGGCATTTACCGGTGCTAATACGGTGCGGCAGGGGCGTTTTGAGCAGGCCAATGGCGGCACACTGTTTTTAGATGAGATAGGTGACATGCCCGTTGATGTACAAACCCGTCTGTTGCGCGTTCTAGCCGAAGGGCAGTTTTACCGCGTTGGTGGGCATCAGGCAGTTAACGTTGATGTACGAATTATTGCCGCTACCCACCAAAATCTAGAACGGCATGTACGGCAGGGGCTATTTCGCGAAGATCTGTACCACCGCCTGAATGTGATTAAAGTTTTGCTACCGGCCCTGCGTGAGCGCATGCAAGATATTGCGGTATTAACACAACATTTTTTGCAGCTTGCTGCCCGTGAGTTGGGCGTAGAGGTAAAAACACTGCATCCGGCTGCACTGCAAATCATGCGCGCATTTCACTGGCCGGGCAATGTCCGCCAATTGGAAAATATCTGCCGTGGGCTGACTGTCATGGCTGCTGGGAAAGAGATTTTACTGGCAGATTTACCTGAGGAGTTGCGCACACCAGCCGCTGATCCACAAGCATCTGGCCATGCGATTGAGTGGCAACAACAACTGCAACACTGGGCCATGCAACGCCTGCAACAAGGCGAGCAGGCACTGCTTACCAACGCGCAGCCTGAGTTTGAACGCACCTTGCTGCAAACGGCATTACAACATACCCAAGGGCATAAGCAGGAAGCTGCGCGCCTGCTCGGGTGGGGACGGAATACACTGACCCGTAAGCTCAAAGAGTTTGATCTCGATTCCGATTACTGACGCGATATCGGCTACAGCGGACAGCCATGCAAACACGCTTGTTCTGCCTAAAACTGAACAAAATAAGATAAATAAGCAGTACCGTGGCAGGCTATGCGCTCTATCCCCAAAAAGGATTTTGCTTGTGATGGGTAGCGCAATGCTGTGGGATATCGGCACAAGAGAGTACAAAATAAAAACAATGGTGTGCATTTGTATCTTGATGTGATTTTTGTCACATAAAAAAAGCAACAAAACTAGGTGATTTACAGCCCGATGCCTATACTCTCAGACCATATTATTATGGGGGAATGCAGCATGATCGCACGTGATTTACCGTTGACCGATTTACACCGCCACCTTGATGGCAATATCCGCCCTGAAACTATCTTGGCATTAGGTCAGCAGCACGGTATCGCGCTACCCGCAGACAACCTCAGTGCGCTGTTACCCCATGTCAGAATTACCGATAATGCCCCAACGCTGGTTAGCTTCCTGCAAAAACTTGATTGGGGTGTTGCAGTGCTTGCCGATCTGGATGCCTGCCGCCGTGTGGCCTATGAAAATATGCAAGATGCCGACAATGCCGGATTAGACTACACCGAGCTGCGTTTTTCACCGTATTACATGGCGATGAAGCACAATCTGCCGCTGCAAGGGGTGGTTGAGGCCGTGGCCGATGGTATTGCACTTGGCCGTAAAGATTTTACCGTACAAGCTAATTTAATCGGTATTTTAAGCCGCACATTTGGCACGGTAGCCTGCCAGCAGGAGCTGGGCGCTTTGCTGGCTTGTCATCAAGATCTGGTTGCCATTGATCTGGCTGGTGATGAGCTTGGCCAGCCCGGTGAGCTGTTTATTCCACATTTTCGTCAAGTACGCGATGCGGGATTACACGTCACCGTGCATGCCGGTGAAGCCGCTGGTGCAGCCAGTATGTGGCAGGCGATTCATGAACTCGGTGCCGAGCGTATCGGGCACGGGGTAAAAGCCATTGAAGATCCGCGTCTGATGGATTATCTGGCCGAACACCAAATTGGTATTGAGTCGGCGCTGACCTCCAACGTACAAACCACTACCGTCAGTGCACTCAGCGCACACCCGCTGAAGGTATTTTTAGAGCACGGTATTTTGGCCAGCATAAATACCGATGATCCGGCCGTTGAGGGCATTGAAATTCGCCATGAATACAATGTAGCTGCACCGGCAGCAGGCCTTTCACCGGCACAAATCCGCCAAGCGCAAGAGAACGGCATGACACAAGCCTTTTTAAGCGCAGGGGATAAAGCGGCATTGCGTGCCAGCGCACGCGCACGCAGCATGTAATGGCTTTAAATGCGTGCTTTACGTATTCCTGCCTTTAAATATGAGCAAGAGTGCAAATTATTACGCTGGGATGTCATCACTCTACGCATCAATATACTCACTGTGTGGCCTGTAAACAGGCCACCGTGCTACCGAGTATCTCGCCAAAAAACTCAGTGTAAACCGCCTAAATAACCGGCTAATGCACTGATCTCTTTGTCTGTCAGTGATGCTGCAATTTGACGCATCATGCTATTTGGGTCATTTTGCCGCTGTCCGGCACGAAACGCGTTAAGTTGTGCGATAATGTAATCAGCATGTTGGCCCGATATTTTCGGGAAACCCGAAAGATCGGTACCATTACCACGCGGACCATGGCAGGCAACGCACGCCGGAATGCCGCGTTGTTTATCACCTGCCATATACAGCTGCTTACCGAGTTCTACGCTGTCTTTACGGGTATAAGCCGGTGCAGAGGTCTGCTGCGAGAACCATGCAGCCAGATTTTCCAGATCTTGCTCTGAGAACGTGGCAACTTGCCCCTGCATAATGGGGTTAGCACGCCCCTGCTGGCCATTGGTATGCGCAGCTAGCTGGAATTCTTTTAGCTGCTTGAGCAGATATTTGTTATGTTGTCCGGCCAATTTAGGATTGGCAGGGATGGTGCTATTCCCATCGGCATTGTGGCAAGCAACACAAACCGCAGAAGCAATTTTTTTACCCGCTTCCGCATCTCCCTGTGCCTGCGCCATACCGCTAACACCCAGCATCATTGACATCACGAGCGCAAATTTTTTCATGGCGTTCCATTTAGCTATATGATTGTTGTTATGCCGATAACGGATAATCCTGTCCGTTACAGTAAGGGGATGATTTCACGCTAGCCCCTGAATTATTACAACAGATATTTTACACATTTTCACATAAAAGAAATCAGTGCACCACATTTGACTAGGGTGGAGATCGTTCCGTGGCTCAATTTAATTATCATGTTACACATTTTGTCACCAGTGCTCCGGATATCCGTCACCTTCCGATGGATAATGCAATTGAAGTTGCCTTTGCGGGCCGCTCAAACGCCGGAAAATCCAGCGCGCTAAATACATTAACCAATCAAAAAAGTCTGGCTCGTACCAGTAAAACACCAGGCCGTACCCAGCTGATCAACTTGTTCGAAGTTGCCGAACAAGCGCGTTTAGTCGATTTACCCGGTTACGGCTATGCACAAGTGCCTGAAGAGATGAAGCTGAAGTGGCAGCGGGCACTGAGTGAATACCTGCAAAAACGTGAATGTCTGCGTGGTCTGGTGGTGCTGATGGATATCCGTCATCCCCTAAAAGATCTGGATCAGCAAATGGTGATGTGGGCTGTTGAAGCCGGTTTACCCGTACTGATTCTACTGACTAAAGCCGACAAGCTGGCCAGTGGCGCACGTAAAAACCAAGTAAAAATGGTGCGTGATGCCGTTGTTACTTTTGGCGGTGATATTCAGGTGGAGGCTTTCTCATCACTGAAAAAATTCGGTGTTGATCTGCTGCGTATTAAGCTTGATACCTGGTTTACCCATGAAATTGAAGCGTTGAACGCACAGCAAGCGGCAGCAGACGAAGAGTAATCTTCACGCGCGCTTTTTTTGGGTGTTAAATAACGCAAAAATGCCGCCGGATGCAGGTGCATCACGGCGGCATTTTTTTATCGGTTAAATCACCCGCGAGAACTGCTGACGACGCGCTTGTTGACGCAAATAGGTATCAAAACACATACAGATATTGCGGATCAGCAGATGACCGCGCGGCATCACAGTGATCCCCTCATCGCTCAACGTCACTAATCCATCCGCGGCTAACGGGGCAAGCAGTGCCAAATCCTCTGCAAAGTGCTGTTTAAAATCAATCGGGTACTGCGCTTCTATCTCGGCAAACGAAAGCTGGAAATTACAGATTAGCGCTTTGATGACATCACGGCGTAAGCAGTCTTCATCGCTCATCCGCAGGCCTTTATTCAGTGCATTTCCCTGCTCAGTAACCTGCGCATAGTAGTGTTTAAGCTCACGCTGATTTTGTGCATAGTGATCGCCAATCATGCTGATTGCTGATACGCCCATACCGAGCAGATCGCACTCTGCCTGCGTGGTATAACCCTGAAAATTACGGTGCAACTGGCCCTGACGTTGGGCAACAGCCAGCTCATCTTGCGGACGAGCAAAGTGATCCATACCAATAAACTGATAACCAGCCCCACAGAGCGTTTCAATCGTCTCTTGCAAGATGGCTAATTTCTGCGCCGGTGCCGGCAAATCTTCATCACGAATTTTACGCTGTGCCGGAAAACGTGAAGGCAGGTGCGCATAATTAAACACGCTCAGGCGATCAGGGTTTAATTCAATGACCTTTTGCAAGGTGAATGCAAAACTTTCCGGTGTCTGTTTTGGCAATCCGTAAATCAAGTCAATATTGGTTGAAGCAAACCCAAGCTGGCGGGCTCGAGCAATCAGCGCAAAGATAAAATCTTCATCCTGTTCGCGGTTAACCAACTGCTGAACTTCTTTGTTGAAATCCTGCACCCCCATACTCATGCGGTTAAAGCCTTCAGCACGCAGGTGATCGAGCATATCTAGCTCAATTTCACGCGGGTCAAGTTCAATGCTGATCTCAGCATCGGCACGCACATTAAAATGGGTTCGCAGCAGGTGAATCAAACGGCTGACTTGTGTTTTACTTAGGAAGGTCGGCGTACCGCCGCCCCAGTGGATCTGGGAAACCTGACGGTCAGTAAACAGGGCAGCGCGCTGAATGATCTCTTGTTCCAGCACATCAAGGTAGTGATCGGCCTTGTGCACATGGCGGGTGATCACTTTATTACAACCGCAGAAATAGCAGAGCTTGTGGCAAAAAGGAATGTGGATATACAGTGATAACGGGCGCTCAGGATAACGGGCCACCGCCTGCCTGAAATCGCTCTCTTGATAACCTTCATGAAATTCAAGCGCCGTAGGATACGACGTATAGCGTGGGCCAGAGTAGTTATACTTCTGGATTAACGCCAGATCCCACTCAGTGGGGTTATTCACAATCACAGACATGCTCATTCCTTCCAATTCACCGCAGCTTAAACTGCTTTTATTTCGGTAATGCAGAACACCACGCAAGCAGAGTAGGAAGCTCATCTTCGATCTCTGTTTGCAGGCGGCTTTCCGCCAGCTCGCGTTCCAGATCCCATTTCATAATTTGATTGCGTTTATAATTTTTGCGGGCTTCATGTGTTGGCATGGCAGCAACAGCCTCAAACAGAGCCTGCATTGCCGGAAAATGGGTAGATAATTGCGGGGTATCTGCCTGATTCACTGCCTCAAGCAGAGGGTGCAGGCGCAACACGCCTTCCGATAAATTACACTGCCCAGACTGCATGGCCTGTGCGATGGTCTGAATGCTGTCGACCAGTGTCTGGTTACGTTGCTGTTGCCGATGGTGCTGTGCCTGCCGCTGTTGCCACAGTTTGCCCAGTAACCAACCTGCGTATAAGGCTAATGGCAGCAGTATCATCACTGCTGCCAATACTAATCCCTGTTGCCACAGCATCAGAATGACTTCGGATCACTGTTGTTAAAACGCTCCCACAAATCTTCCGGATCACTGCTTTTTACCGGTGCAGGCGTTTCAGACTCTTCCTCTTCTTCATCAGACAAGCCGAGCAGTTGCATCAGTTCGTCAACACGATCAAGGCTGCTGTCGATGTAGTTTTGCTCTTCTTCGCTGACACTTTCACCGCCATCAACACGATCTAACAGCAGGTGCAGACGCTCATCCGCTTCCAGTTGTGCCAGTTCAAGTTCTGGGGCAAGTGCCTCTTTTTCTACCGGCTTAACAACGGCTGCTTTTTTCGGCTGACGGTTTACAAATTCAACCATCAGTGGCACCGGTTTTTTACTGCCGATACGCGGGTCTTTATCCGCACGGCTATCAGTCTTACGTGAAGAACCTTCCGGATTTTGGCGCGTGCCTGAGTTAAGGCCTTTACGCTTTTTCAGCCGCTTTTGATCACGTGACATTTGATCAAGTTCGGCACGGCTTTTTTTCGGCTTTGATGGATCAAGTTTAACGCCACCCGGCGCTTTACGGGTTTTCTTTTCGCGGGTCATATCAACACCATTGTGATGCGGGATCAGTAGGCCATATTATGCCAGTGTTTACGTTCAGAAATAGAACATTCTAGGCTTTCGGCGCTGCAAATGAATAAAAAGCGGGAAAATCGTGCCGCTTCACACCCTGATATCGGCTCTACAGTACATTTAGCCGCCAAAAAACCGGTTTTCCAACCAGTATAGCGCACCCGAGAAACTATCAGTGTGACCATATCTTGTGGCGCTATGCTGTATCACGTATTGCGATACCACCGTCTATGCCGCTCTTTTGTGCCAAACATACTGTAGAGATCTCAGGGCTGATTGACGAAAAAGTTGGTAGGAAAAGTGTGCAAACACATGCAGAAAAATATGTGCAGAGATTCATGGCGGGGAAAACAAAGTCCCCATCGTACGATGGGGCAACGGGAGAGAAATAGGAGATTTTTATCATTATGGTTTTAGGATCTTCGATCCTGCGTGGTTTCGCAAGATATTTATGCAAGATTAAGCACTACATCATACAAGTTGAGCTGGCTCTAAGGTTTTAATTTTAATCGGCTCAATGGGTTATCAGATAACCCCGCATTAACATTTCACTTTGTCATCAATATTTAGTTTCGCAGAAATAAATAAGTCAGACAATGCTGTTTTTTTATAACAATATGTATGCCCGTTACTGCATAACGGTTTAGGCAAGAACAACAAGAAAAAACCGTGCAGTAATAACGACAAACACAGACCGCAGGCACCGTTAATGGCAGAAAAACCATAAAAAAAGCCAGCAAACGCTGGCCTGAAAATACAGTAGAGTCATTGTCTGTTTTCCCTGCATACAACCAAGGTAAACACAGCACAATTAAGATAAATAAGAAGAGCCTGCTCATTATATCGACTCTTTCCTTAAATTAAAGTAATTACTCTAATTTAAATCGGCAAATCAGTGAGCTACATCGCACTGTTGTCATTATTTATCTTTTAAAAGAGTAAGTTAAGGTAAAAACTCGCAAAAAAAGTGGTCAAAACCAATAGCAGGGCAGAAAGCGGTAAACAAGTAACGTTAGCTGAAGCATCAGCTCAAGCAATAAATGCGGGAATAAAACGAAAGCCGTACAAAGAGAGAAAGATAAAGGAAAAAAGCAGCGCGTTATTTTGGGGGAATTCCGGATAAAAGAACGCCCCAGTCATAACGACTGGGGCGGCTAAAAATTCAGCCAAATCCGATTACGTGAAGTAAAAGGTCTGAAAGATAGAACATCTTACCTCTGTACCCTACGTAGTAAACTTTACAGCAATTCAGCGACGCAGGTAAAGGGCTTTCTGTAGTTTACTTTCACTTTTTTGTTGCACTTCATCACAAAAAATAACATTAATCAGAAAGTTATTTTTCACTATGAAATTACTTTATCACCGCACGCATTTTTACTACCGCCGGTTGCTTTGTTGTACATGGCGTTATCACCAGACCACAATGCAGGCTCGGGGTAGACACTTATGCCACGGTGACGCACTCAATGAGCCTGATCCCAGTTATCCCCCACACCAACATCAACCACCAGCGGAACATTCAGGGTGGCACACTGCTCCATAATCTGTTTGATCTGTAGGGTACAGTGCTCAACATGCTGCTGTGGAATTTCAAACACCAGTTCATCGTGTACTTGCATCAGCAGGCGAACACCCAGCTCAGGGGTTTCACGCAACCACTGATCAACGGCCAGCATCGCTTTTTTGATGATATCAGCCGCCGTGCCCTGCATAGGGGCATTGATTGCCGCCCGCTCTGCAGCCTTACGGCGAATACCGTTACGCGCATTAATATCCGGCAACTGCAAACGGCGACCAAACAGGGTTTCGACATATCCCTGTGCCGTGGCCTGTGTGCGGGTGCTCTCCATATAATCAAGCACGCCGGGATAACGCTCGAAATAGAGATCCATATAACGCTGGGCTTCATTACGGCCAATACCGAGCTGACGCGCCAGACCAAAGGCACTCATACCGTAGATCAGGCCAAAGTTAATGGCTTTGGCACTGCGACGCTGATCAGCACTGACCTTGTCGCGATCCAGCCCAAAAACCTCCGCAGCAGTAGCTCGATGAATATCCACACCTTCACTGAAGGCCTTCAGCAGTCCCTGATCGCCAGACAAGTGCGCCATGATCCGCAGCTCTATCTGTGAGTAGTCAGCCGCCACAATTTTACTACCGGTATCGGCGATAAACGCCTGTCTGATACGGCGGCCGGCCTCATTGCGTACTGGAATATTTTGCAGATTCGGATCAGTTGAGGATAAGCGGCCAGTCGCAGTTACCGCCTGATGGTACGAGGTGTGCAAACGGCCAGTCTGCGGATTGATCATTTGCGGCAGTTTATCGGTATAGGTTGATTTGAGCTTTGCCATTCCACGGTACTCAAGCAAAATTGCCGGTAACGGGTAATCAAGCGCCAGTTCAGCCAACACCTCTTCATTGGTGGATGGTGCGCCGCCGGGTGTTTTTTTCAGAACCGGTAAACCGAGTTTATCGAACAAAATTGCCTGTAATTGCTTGGGTGATGCCAGATTAAATGACTCACCCGCCAGTGTATGAGCCTCGGTTTCGAGCTCAGCCAAACGCTGCGCCAATTCAGATGACTGCTGATTGAGCAGCATCGGCTCAATTAATACGCCAGTGCGCTCAATGCGTGACAATACCGGCACGAGCGGGATCTCTATCTCACGAAAAACTTTTTCCAGACTCGGCTGGGCCTGTAGCTGTGGCCACAGTGCCTGATGCAAACGCAAGGTGATATCGGCATCTTCCGCGGCATACGGCGCGGCCTGTTCAAGGGCAATTTGGTTGAAGGTTAACTGATTTTTCCCCTTACCGGCCACCTCTTCAAAGCTGATGGTCTGGTGCGCCAGATGGCGTTCGGCAAGGCTATCCATATCATGGCGACCGGCGACGCTGTTGAGCACATAAGATTCAAGCATAGTGTCATAGGCGATACCGCGCAGTTCAATGCCGTAACGCGCCAAAATGCTCTGATCAAACTTCAGGTTTTGCCCCACTTTCTGCCGCTGCGCATCTTCCAGTAGCGGCTTGAGCTGTGCCAGCACCGCGGTTAGATCAAGCTGATCGGGGGCATCCAAGTAGTCATGGGCCAGTGGCAGATAGGCCGCTTCACCTGCTGCACAGGCAAAAGAGACACCGACCAGATTGGCCGTCATATAGTCTAGCCCGTCGGTTTCGGTATCAAAGGCAAACAGATCGGCCGCTTGCAGTTTTTGTAACCACAGATCAAGCTGCGCCTGTGTCAGAATGGTGTCATACGCACTGTGATCAACACTCACCGCCGTGATCTTTGCTTCTGTCACCGCCGCTTGTGATGCTGAGGGGGTGCTGCTTTCACTGCCTGAGCCTGTTCCGGTACGGCGAGCCGCCGCCAGCGGTACCGGCGCGCTGATATCTTTACCGTCAAGTAAATCGGCCAACCAGCGTTTAAATTCAAAACGGCCAAACAGGCGGATCAGGCTGTCGGTATCGGCAGGCTGAATATCGAGCGACAGATGATCTTGCTCTAATGGCACATCGGTTTTGATTGTTGCCAATGCGTACGAAAGATCAGCATTGGCTTTGTGCAACTCCAGTTTTGCTGGCAGGGTTTTTGCCCCACGAAAACCGAGCGCGGGAATAGCGTCAAGCTGGGTATAAATCTGCTTAATACTGCCGATACCGTTTAATAGCGCCAGCGCGGTCTTTTCACCCACGCCTGGAACACCCGGAATATTATCGGAAGAGTCCCCCATCAGTGCGAGAAAATCGATAATCAGCTCGGGGCCAACACCGTATTTCTCTTGCACTTCCTGCGGGCCTAACACCGTGTTGTTCATGGTGTTAATCAAGGTGATCCGCGGGTTCACCAGCTGCGCCATGTCTTTATCACCGGTGCTGATCAGCACATCACGACCGTCGGCGGCTGCCTGAGTCGCCAGCGTACCTATCACATCATCCGCTTCTACTCCGCTGATCACCAGCAACGGCAACCCCATCGCCTGCACCATTTCGTGCAGCGGCGCTATCTGGCTGCGCAGATCATCGGGCATCGGCGGGCGGTGTGCCTTGTATTCGGCAAACATCTCATCACGGAAGGTTTTGCCCTTGGCATCAAACACCACCGCCATCTGGCTGGGAGCATACTGATTTAATAGGCTTTTCAGCATATTCAGCACACCGTACATTGCACCGGTCGGCTCTCCGTGTGCATTGGTCAGCGGTGGAAAAGCATGGTAGGCACGGTAGAGGTAAGATGATCCATCCACGAGGATCAACGGATTGGGTGCAATCTCAGCCATAATAAAGGTATCCGGTCAGTCATCAATACCCTAAAGGATGCCACACCTGCGCCCAGAAGCGAATCACAGCACACCATGTTGCTCATCTTCCCCAGCAGAAAATAGGTTATCCCCCGTCAGATCAGCATAAACCCGCAATATGCTAAATAAAGCCGCTTTCGGTACGAAATTCCCGCATACCCTGCGATCATTTATAGGGTTTAGAGACGGTTTTTTGATGATGGCTGATCTGTGGATAAGTTTGTGAACAATAAAATGCGATATTGTGATCATGAGTGTGATCTAGAGGAAAAACCTGATAAACATCTTTATTAATCATACAGTTAATAAAATTAATGCTGATCAATACTTGATCTTAATATGATCATCTGCTGTGGATACTGTTTTTGTCCTTGACTTTTATCAAGCCCAGAGCAGATAAGTGATGGCGCGTAGAATACAAAATCAGGGCACGCTGATTTTATCACCCATTTTTGTCATTAAAAGGCTGTCGACACAAAATAGGCATGGAAATTGCGCAAAAGATTAGCCGTGTTGGGATAAAGAAAAAGGCACAGATAAAAAAATGGCCAGCTTATGGGATGTAAGCTGGCCGAAGTGCATTTTGGAAGCAATATGTGAGCAATGTCGTGCGTTAATGCTGCTGTCGTGTCACAACCTCATCAACACCACTTAATGATAACGATTATCATTAGCATTGTAAACGGCAACAACAGTAAATCTGCCGCAATTGTGACAAACAAGGTATTTACCTTAGCAAGCCCGCTGTGAATACAACCCGCTTGCGATCTGCACCCAGCATTGACTTGCCTATCAGCATACGATAACGGCCAGACTCGGGCGTTTTTGTACCTGTGCGCGAGCCTACGCTTGTTTCTATTACTATTAATGTCTCACTTATAACGCCTGAGCACAGGCGTAGGCCGAGCTCCATGCCCACTGGAAGTTGTATCCGCCGAGCCAACCGGTAACATCCACCACTTCGCCGATAAAATAGAGACCGGGAATATCGTTCGCCTGCATGGTTTTTGATGACAACACCCGCGTATCTACACCACCGAGTGTAACCTCTGCAGTACGATAACCTTCCGTGCTATTTGGCTGCACCGCCCACTGCTGTAGCGCACTGACCAGTGCCGCTTTTTGTGCATTACTCAGTTGCGATAGTACCGGATTAGGCAACCGCTGCTGCTCTATCCAACACTCGACAAAACGTTTTGGCAGCCAGCGCGACAGTGCATTTTTTAGGCTAAGATTTGGCTGTGCCTGCCGCAACTGCTCCAGCTCGGCCAGCAAATCAAGATCAGGCAGCAGATTCACACTGACTGTTTCCCCCGCTTTCCAGTAACTGGAGATCTGCAAAATCGCCGGCCCCGATAGACCACGGTGGGTAAATAGCAGATTTTCACGAAACACAACGCCTTGCTGTGACTCAACACTCACCGGAATAGCAATTCCCGCCAGCGATTGCTGAGCATCAAGCTCAGCTTTGTGCAGCGTAAATGGCACTAATCCGGCACGGGTGGGGATAATCGGCAGTGAAAACTGCTCGGCAATCCGATAACCCAGTGGTGTTGCGCCCAGCCCCGGCATTGATAATCCGCCACTGGCCACCACCACCGACTGACAACAAATTGCTCCGTTGCTGGTCTGCACTAAATACGGTGCATCGGCGCTATACGGTGCATCAGCGCTATACGGTACATCGGCGCTGTCGGCTGTCTGTTCAGCGGCAACCCGTTCAACTGCACTAACATCACACCGCAGGCGGATTTGTGCACCGTACTCGGCACATTCGGCCAGCAACATGGCCACGATCTGCTCGGCGGAGTCATCACAAAACAACTGCCCGAGGGTTTTCTCGTGATAGGCAATATTGTGTTTTGCCACCAGCGCAATGAAATCCCACTGGGTATAACGTGAAAGTGCTGACTTACAAAAATGCGGATTTTCAGACAGATAGGCAGCCGGCTCAATATACAAATTGGTGAAATTGCAACGGCCACCGCCCGACATCAAAATTTTACGTCCGGCTTTTTTACCGTTATCCACCACTAGCACACGTCGCCCGCGCTCAGCGGCCATTGCCGCACACAGTAACCCTGCTGCCCCTGCTCCGATAATCACTACATCAAATTCAGTCTTCACACTCGCCTCTAGTTCACCTTGTTGCCACCGCGCATTCACCGGCGGCCACCAAATCATCGGCGGATTGTAATGGGCTTTACGGCTAACCACCAGATATGGTCAGTGCCTTAAGAGCAATAAAGAAGCCATAGCATGGGGAAACAGAATAAAAAGAGAGCCTTAAATCTTTTCTAAACAGAAAAGATAAAATGAAGTAAAAAACACGACATAACGTAAAACAGCGTAAGAGAAATTAAAAAAGGTGAGGGGAAAATACTGGCATCACAATTAAATACCATATTGAAATAGGGTGGGTTGCTCATCCCGCCAATAACAATTGAACGGAAAAAGCATAAAAACGCTAAATTGCGTCATGAAATGGCACAATCATCGTGAAATGCGAGCTTAACCACGGATTTACCCACAGGGTTCATTGCAAAAGCAGATATAAATGTAATTAAATATTAATTTAATTATAAATCAATTTGTTAATAATGAAAATCACTTAAGGTTACGGGTAACAGCGTGCAATTATTCCTGCCTTTTTTGCGGCACTTTTAAAAATAACTCGAATTTTCGCTTTGTAGCGGCGCTATTTATATTGATAATGCGCCAGTCTGATGACGGTTTTATGGCTTATTTTATGTTTGATATATTTACCGGTCTTGATACTCATATCGCCATTCTGCTTGGGCTGGCGTTATTATTTGTTTTGGCTTACGAGTTTATTAACGGATTTCACGACACTGCCAATGCGGTAGCGACGGTTATCTACACCAAAGCAATGCCGGCACAACTTGCAGTTGTACTGTCGGGATTTTTTAATTTCTTCGGGGTGTTGTTAGGAGGGCTGAGTGTCGCCTACGCCATTGTGCACCTGCTGCCGATTGATCTGTTGGTCAATATCAGCTCGACACATGGCTTGATCATGGTCTTCTCAATGCTATTGACCGCCATTGTGTGGAATTTCGGCACATGGTATCTGGGGCTACCGGCCTCAAGTTCGCACACCTTAATCGGTTCGATTCTGGGTGTCGGCGTGGCCAATGCATTGATGACACACACCTCGATCAGTGATGGAGTGAACCTCAAAAAAGCGCTGGATGTGATGCTTTCGCTGATCGTCTCGCCACTGGTTGGCCTTGCGGTTGCCGGTGTGGTGCTGCTAACGCTAAAACGGCTCTACCCGACATCGCACATGCATCTTAACCCAGAAGAGCGTCAACTGCTCGATGGCAAGAAGCATCCACCATTTTGGCCGCGCACTATGCTGATCCTCTCCTCATTTGGTGTCAGCTTTGCACACGGCTCGAATGATGGCCAGAAAGGGATTGGTCTGCTGATGCTGGTTTTGATCGGTATCGCACCATCGCAGTTCGTGGTCAACATGGATGCCAGCAAGTACGAAATCGCCAAAACCGCCGATGCGGCAGAACATATTGCCGGTATTTATGCCAGCAATACTGAGGTATTAGATGCCTTTATTGCCCGCCATCCGGTGAGTACTGAAGATAACGCTATTCCACAGGGTAAATTCCACTGTAATCCGGCGCAGACGCGTGAATCATTGGATAAGCTGGGGAATCTGCTACGGGGCGTAAACAGTTACAGCGATCTGGATACCGAGCAACGCCGGATGACGCGTCGTTTGATCCTGTGTATTGATGATACCGCAAAGAAAGTGGCATCACAGCCGGGGTTATCGAAGTCTGACTCTAGCAATCTCAATACCTTACGTGCTGATCTAAATCAGACCACTGAATATGCTCCAACATGGGTCATTGTGGCTGTCGCACTGGCACTGGGTCTGGGTACACTGGTCGGCTGGCGTCGTATTGTGGTCACTGTGGGTGAAAAAATTGGCGAACGCGGCATGGGCTACTCTCAGGGTATGGCAGCGCAGATCACGGCAGCCTCTGCTATCGGGATCGCCAGTATTACCGGTATGCCGGTATCGACTACGCACGTACTCTCTTCCGCTGTAGCGGGATCGATGTTAGCCAACAAAAATCGCCTGCAATCAGGCACAGTGAAAAGCATTCTGATGGCGTGGATTTTCACCTTACCGGCCACCATGCTGCTCTCTTGTGCACTATTTTGGATCGCAAGCTACGTTATCCTCTGACCGTACACTTTTTCCGTCATCAGATAATCAGAACGATTACAACATCGGCAGCCCTCGGGTTGCCGATGTTGTTTTAGAACTACTCGGCCAATACCAACGCTTCCGGCAGAAAAATACTCAGCAACAGCGTGGCCAGCATCAGCAACAATAAGCTGCTGGTAAAGATAAATAGCTGCCTGACTTTGGCGCATTTTTCGATAAACAGCGGATCATGGTGGGATACATAACGCTGTTCACGCAGATAGTGAAACAGCCGGATCTGCTTTGAGATCACCCCTGTTGCACGAAAAAAACCGCGCCCATCAACCTGCAAATACAGGTACGGGTCACTTTCCCGCATAACAAACAGCAGCACTTTCAGGCTAGAAATATAGCGTGCAATATTCACGACGCTGATCAGCAGTAAAACCCAAACAACCCAGTGTAAATCCATCTACCTACTCTCTTCCGTATTCCGTTTACGGTGTTCTGTTTTAGTTTCTATGGTGCCATATTCAGAGCAGACACATGTAGTGCAAAATAGATATCGCGCAACGAAATAGATATAGCGCAGTTCAGGCAAAGGATCTATCCTGCACGGCGCTATTTCTTACTTCGGTTTCGCTCAAGCTGTCACGCAGATTATTCCGCGCTGCTGGCTACCGCATTGGCATTACCGGTTTGCGCCAAAGCTTTCAGATCTTTATCGATAAAGAACAATGCCTTACCATCTTCACCCACCAGCTCAATCTTATCCAGAATGCTTTTAAACAGCTTCTCTTCTTCGTGCTGCTCGGCCACATACCATTGCAGGAAGCTGAACGTAGAGTAATCTTGCGTGCTGAAAGCCACATGCACTAACTCATTGATTTGGCGAGTGATCAGTTGCTCATGCTCATAGGTTTTATCAAACACATCAGACAGCGAGCGGTACTCGGTATCCGGCGCGGCAATAGCACCAATCAGCGGCAGTGCACCGGTTTCGCTGACATAGTTGAACAAACGCTGCATATGCTGCATCTCTTCTGTCGCGTGCTGGCGCAAAAACAGTGCCGCACCGTCAAACCCGTGGTGATCACACCATGCGCTCATTTGCAGATACAAGTTGGATGAGAAGAATTCCAGATTCAACTGCTCATTTAATTTATCAATCATGGCTTGTGCCAGCATAAAAACTCCTTGATGTTGAGAATAGAACTTCTGCTTACGCTTACATTGTCGTCGCCATCGTCAGCGCTAAAATGCGGTAAGCCAAACGGATTACTGCTGAACATACTCGCTTATTTACCCGAGCGTAACTGATTCCAGTAGGTTTCGTACAGCGTAATGGCATCACCGACATCACGCTGAAACTGGCCTTTTTGCATGGCCGCGGCCGGCGGGAACAAGGTAGTATTCTCGGCCATTGCTTTATCCAATAACGGGATAGCCGCGCGGTTTGGAACCGAATAACCCAGCTCTTTGATGATCGCTACCGCGCTTTCGGGGCGCAACAAAAAATCGATAAAGCGGTAAGCGGCCTGCGGGTTTTGAGCCTGTGCCGGAATCGCCATGCTATCCATCCAGAAAATCGCCCCCTCTTTAGGATAGATAAACTGAATATCGGGGTTCTCTTGCGCAGCTCGCCATGCTGGGCCATTCCAGATCATCCCGACCGACACCTCATCTTGCAGATAGGGTACATCCGGCGCATCGGAATTAAATACCCGAACATTCGGCATCAAGGGGCGCAAAAACTCATAAGCTTGGCCAATCTCATCTGGATTGGTGGTATTGGGGGAAAACCCTTTTACCAGCAGTGCCATATGGAACACTTCACGTGAGTCATTGGTCAGTAGTAGGTGATCTTTAAACGCCGGTTTCCATAAATCCTGCCAGCTATTTACCGTCGTCGGGTCAATCTCTGCGCGATTCACCGCAATACCGGTTGCCCCCCAGACATAAGGGACTGAAAACTGATTTTTAGGATCGAACTCTTGGGATAATAAACTCGGGTCGAGGTTAGCAAAATTTTTCAACTGGCGGTGATCCAGTGTTTGCAGCATCCCCTCGCGGGCCATTTTGCTGATGTAGTACGTAGAGGGAACCACCAAATCATACCCAGCCCCTTGCGTCAGTTTCAGCTTCGAGTACATCTCTTCGTTACTCTCAAAAGTGGAGTAAATAACGTCGATGCCGGTCTCTTTAGTGAACTGCTCTAACAGCGCGGCTGGAATATAATCAGTCCAGTTATAGACGTACAATTTCTCTTTCGCAACAGCCTGTGTGCTGAAGCCAACTGATGCACCGATCATCAGGCCAAAGACCCACCCTTTGCTTATCATTATGGTTCAATCCTCCAAGGATACCCTTTGGGTATCAATTTCCATTCACACATTCAGGTATCTGCACGGGCAAAAAAAAGCCCCGCAGTGCGGGGCAATCATACACGGATTGTTATTATTATGTTTACTCAAGCCACTGCATTGTGTTCTGGCCCTATATTCGGGCAAGGCTTCGTGCCAAATATCAGGGTAATGCCCGATTAAGCGACGGGTTAAACCGTCAGCCCACCATCAACGCGCAACACCTGCCCGGTGATAAAGGCCGACTGATCACTGACCAAAAATAGCACCGCCTGCGCAATATCCTCTGCGGTACCCATGCGCCCGAGTGGGGTTTTGCCCACCATATAATCAATGACTTTGTCCGGTACAACCGCCGTCATTGGGGTGCGGATAAAGCCCGGTGCAACCGCATTAACCCTGACCTTCGCCCCCTTGCGGGTAAACTCTTTCGCCCAGGTTTTGGTCATCGCAATCACACCGCCTTTACTGGCCGCATAGTTACTCTGACCGATATTACCGTCGATCCCCACCACCGAAGAGAGGCTGACAACCGCGCCACTGCCCTGCTCCATCATCACAGGTGCAACCGCTTGTGTCAGGTTAAAGACCCCTTTGAGGTTGATATCCAGCACCAGATCCCACTCCTGCTCGGTCATCTTCTGGATCAGGTTATCGCGCGTGACACCGGCATTATTCACCAGCACATCAATCTGGCCGAACTCTTTAACTACCGATTCGATAAACGCGGGGATCGCACTGCGGTCGGTCACATTAAGTACATAACCACGCACATTGGCCCGCCCGCTGGCGGTCTCTTCCAGCGCCGCCGGATCAAGGTCACAGGCAATCACCATTGCTGCACCTGCATCGGCCAAGGTATTCACAATTTGCCGGCCAATGCCACGACCACCACCGGTTACTACACAGATTTTATTTTTCATTGCATCACTCCTGCACCTGTTCTGCGTTGATCGTAATAAATAAGTTTGTAAGCCTGATCACGTTCTGTCGTGTATTACTTGATACCGTTATCAATGACACCGGAAATCCATCGCGGCAAATTTCCCCCAAACCATAGCAACAAAAGATCTGTTTATTTCTTGGATAAAAACCAGACCGACAGGCTGCAAATCAATCAAAATGCCGATTAAATAACCACATAAATAGACAAAATGTAGTGTTTAATTTTTTTTATTTATCGTATTTTCCCTGTTTCATCCGGTAAAAGTGTCAGCAGAAAACGTTATAACCCGCCACACTTAATGAAGGTATTTACTGCCATTAATGGTTATACCTTTAGGCAACAAACCGGTGTTGTTGCTGTGGCCTGCCTCAAACCCGATAGCAGCCTGTGATCGGTAAGGCATTTTACGGCGCAAGCCGGTGCTACCATCAGAGCAACTAAATGCATGAAAAAGGAGCATCATCATGGCCTATCAACACATTTTAGTTGCCGTTGACCTGTCACCAGAAAGCCACTACTTGGTGAAAAAAGCGGTCGGTATTGCCAAACGAAATGCCGCCAAAGTTTCGTTGATCCATGTCGATGTCAACTATTCGGATCTGTATACCGGGCTGATTGATGTCAACTTGGGGGATATGAAGCAAAAAATCACGGAAGAGACCCATGCAGCACTGCGTGAATTGGCACTGAGTGGCGGTTATCCTATCCGCGAAACCTTGAGTGGCAGCGGTGATTTGGGGCAGGTACTGATTGATGCTATCAAGCAGTATGATGTGGACTTACTGGTCTGCGGCCATCATCAGGATTTCTGGAGTAAGCTAATGTCATCAGCACGCCAACTGATGAACAATATACCGATTGATATGCTGATTGTACCGCTGCGCGATGATGAGTAACCACGCTCTCAGATTCGATGATCTGCGATAATACGGCAAGGCGATAATGGCACGCTTACATATAGCGCCTATATATAGCGCCGCCCAATGACGGCGCTATATTAGATATGGAATATTCGATATGGAATACTGGATTTAGAGTACTGAATTTAGTTTAGTGAGACTGCATTTCGTTAAATGAAACTAAACTGCCCTAACAGAGGGTCACTCACGCTTTTGCGGCTTGCATAAGTAGCGTTTTTTACGCGCACTGCGCCCACAGCGTATACAGCTAAACTTTGGTTTACGGGTAATTTCACACAGCAGACTAAAATGCTCACTGTACTCATCTCTTCCCCACTTACAGAGCCGACGAATCTCCATAACACCCTCTGATTTCATTATTATTTATCGTGCAAACGGGTTGCTTCCTCTACGAGTAATACCCGTAATTGAGAAAATCAGCAAGTGCTTATCGGGTGTATGGGCAGATTGATTGTACTGATATATCTCTGCCATATCTCACAGTGCTATGTACTGTACTATGTAACCGCAACAGGGCGCTGGCAACCTCAAGACAGCCGCATGCAAATAGCGCCATAAAACATGAAAATAGTTACATGGCACTTTTTACATACAGGTCAAATCGGTGGCTTTTGGTTGGCACGGC